>CANPYN010000005.1 GCA_947588635.1 uncultured Clostridia bacterium | reverse complement strand
TCTAGCACGTCTTGCCATTTTATTTAAAAACTCTACTGCTTCTGGGTATGGAAGTAACATCCATGCTTCATCTACTAAAACTCTCTTTTTTGTAGCCTTTTCTCTATCTTCACTATTTTTCTTAACATATTTTTCCCATATCCAAGATAGTAAAACTTGCTGAGCAAGTGGTCTTGCAAATCTTTCCTCTAATTGAGATATATCTAGGTTTATAAATGGAGCTCCTTCTAATAATTCAAATGTAGATTGTCCATCAAAATATGCCATCTGTCCATTACATTCCCTTACATATTGTTTCATAACTTTTACCAAGTAACTATAATGAAATTGATAATTTGGATCTGTATTTTCTTTTGCTTTTTTTGATAATGTTCTATACCATGATCCTATTGTTGGCATTTCTTTTTTTGCTTTGTATAATGCATCTCTTCTATAATTACTATTAGAAGCCTCATATAAACTATTTGGATCATTTGTAATTCCTAGTCTGCTATATTCTTCTGCTACTGTTTCTGCAATAATTTGCTTTGTAAGTTCGTTTACTTCATTACTTCTTGTACTACCTCTTGCCATTGTAATTAAAGCCTGAGTTACATCTTCTACCTTGTTTTCTACATTTAAAACTAATCTTTCTTTTCCTGTTATCTCATCTTTTATTTTTTCTGGTTCTATATCAAATATATTTATAACTGTTTTTGATGTTGGTCCGAAGCACTACATTTATTCCTCCGAAGTGCTTCTGCAACTACGGAATATTCACCTTCAGCATCTAAAGCTAAACTTTCGATTCCCATTAAAACAGACGATCTTGATATTAATGTTTTCATTGTAACAGATTTTCCTGCACCAGATTTTGCAAATATAACCATGTTATAATTTGTAAGTGATGGGTGGAAATTATCAAATAGTATTGGTACACCTGTTTGTTTATTGAACCCTAGTGGTATTCCAGTTAAATGTCCTATTTCTGATGTTGTAAATGGAAATACTGTTGCCATTGAGTTACGGTCAAATGTGTGGCTTTTATTTATACTATTTCTCATTAAAGGTAAATTTGATTTAAATGCTTCTTCTTGTATTGCCCATGCTGATTTTATACCTACTAAATTCTTAGACATCTCTGTTGCAAGCATTTTTGAATATGCATCTAATGTTTGTAAATTATATGCAAATAATGTTGCTACAATTGTTGCTTCATATAGTTTATTAAAACCTGCTGCAATTTGATCTCTTAATTCCTCTGCCTCTAATCTTTTTTGTGTTATTATACTTTCTCTATTGATATTTCCTCTATCTGCTGCAACAATTCTTTCTGTTTCCAATTGATTAATCGTTCTATTTAATTCTGTTTGCGACCTTGACTCTGGTATTGGATTAATATATATTGATGTATTTATATCTCCAAATAAATACATATCTCTAAATAACTCTGGAAAAGTACACATACGAGGAAGACTTGATACAAAAAAGCTTCTTGCATATCTTGTTGTATCTGATATTATTTCTAAATGGTCTATATTAGATGCATCTATTCCAGATGGAGCAATTAATTCCTTTATTGTTTTTGGTTTAAGTATTTCTAATTCTGGTTCCTTTTCTTGTTCCATTTCAAGCATTCTTTTTTGTTCTTCTAACTCTTGTCTTTTTTTCTTCTTTGACATCTTCTTCTACCTCCTCTTCTTTTGTATTATCATCTTTTATTCTTTTTATAGCTTCTTTTGCTACATCTTTTCCAACATAATTTCTATTTTCTTTGATTATTAGTGTTGCTAATTCTTGTACTAATTCATCAAAACTCTGCTCTTTCTTTTCAACTACTCTTTCTTTTTCTGACTTAACTTCATCTACTTTTGCCCTTGCTAGCTCAAGCGCTTTTTCTTCTATTTCTTTATTAATTGCCTGCATTTTTTTATCAAGTACATCTGGTGCTGTAGAATAAACCTCTCCATATCCTGCACGAAGTGCTTTATCAATTCCATATGTTTCTGATTCATCTCTGTTATAGGCAACATATAGAAGCTCTGCTAAATCATTTGAATCCATTACTCTACATTTCATGCTACATGCAAATAGTGTTCTTACTATTGATTGAGCTCTTGTATATAACTCAGAAAATACCATGTTTCTTTTTTCTTCTTCATCTAGAAAATTATTTCCAAGTTCAGATGTATAATATGGAATTATTATGTAATAATGTTTTCTAAGTACATTTTTATTTAAACTCATTGTTTCGATATTTGCTACAATATCTTTTCCGTAATCATATAAGTTTTGTTGTCTTGCAATTTCAAGTCTTATTTCGTCTAAATCTCTTTTGTCATATCCTCCAATTTGTAACATTTTATTATATTGATTTCTATTTTTTTCTAATTCATCTCTTATATCATTTATTTTTTTATTGTAGTTTTCTATACTTGAACTTATATTAATTGTTCTTGTTTGAGTATATATTTGTATTGGGTGTCTAAGTGTATTTAAAAATTGGATAAATCCTTGTTCTACAGAAACTTTTTCCACCTCTGACATTAAGTCGTAATTTATTCCTTCACATTCTATTCCCATCAAATATCTAGCTCCATTATTTTGAACAATCATATTATCTTCTATTTTATCAAATTCCATAAAATCAAATATCGAAAGTTTTGTATATCCACTACCAGAACTAGTTGTTTTATTATTTTTTACCTTTGTAGTGTCTTCTTTTGTTTCTTTATTTTTTTTACTTTTAATAGACATTTGCCAATATATACATACTAAAACTAAGATAGCAAAGAATAAAACTACTATGGCAATTGTTAGTATTTGCATTAAATCCATTATTTTTTTCCCTCCTTAGAATATAAATAAATTCTTTTTTTCTTTTGCTTAAACTTTATTAATCTTAGAATAACTTCATCAATATTTGCTCCTCCTGCTTTTCTTGTTATTTCAAAAGCAGTACTATCAGGAACTTTAAAAGTTCCAACCACAAATCCAATTACTGCAAATAATATAGCAATTCCTATTCCCACATAAGTCAATTTTATTAAAGAAAAAATATAATAAAATATTAATCCAATTCCACCAGCTACAGCTGTATATATTAATGCTTTGGTTGAAAATATTGCTAAAATCCTTCCGTTCACCTTTTACATTTCTTGGTATGCTATGAGTAGCCAATTTACATTCCTCCTTTGTGAATCTTTTATCATAAATTAAAATAACTATACTTATATTAATTATAACAAATTTATACGGTTTTTGGAATATATTATTAAAAAAAACATATATTTTTAATATATTTGTAACATTTTTGTCATATAAAGAACAACAGTGGGCTTTTTTGATGTCAAACTATTTAAATTTATTTTAAAGCCCACGCTCGTTGTTCGCCCGCCAAAATTTTGAAAAAATTTTGTGTGGAATATTTGCGAAGCTTTATTGAATAGGGAAAATCTTTGATTTTCCTATACAATAAAAAGAATAGACATCTCTATAAAGAAATGTCTACTTTTTATTGTTTTTAATATTAAACTACTGTACTGTAGATGCCCAGCTGTAAACCATTTGAGCTAAATTTGATGCTGCAAATATTAATATTGCACCAATAAAGTATGGGAATAATGTTTTTTTGTATTCTGCTTTTTCTTCTGCACTTCCCATCATGTATTTGATACCTAATACTATAATCATTGCAATTGCTACGATGTTTCCTACTACCTGTACTATACCTATTATTCTACCACCTATAGTTTGTACTGAGTTTGTATCGTTAGTATCAATTTTACCTTTTATGACATCTGGGGTAATACCATTATTTGTTGCAAATACTGATGTTGATACCAAAATTATAGAAAGTATAATTAATGCTATAGAAATTATTTTTATACTTTTTTTCATGATTTTTTCCTCCTTGTATTATTTTATATTATAAATTTCTTGATTTTCAAGAAAACTTTAAAAACTATGTAATTAGATTGCAGAAGCCCAACTGTAAATTATCTGTGCAATACTTACTGCTGCAAATATTAATATTGCACCAACAGCATATGGAAATAATGTTTTTTTGTAATCTGCTCTTTCTTCTGCACTTCCCATCATGTATTTAATACCTAATACTATTAACATACCTACTGCTACTATTGTTCCAACAACTTGTATTATTCCTACTATTTTTCCACCAACACTCTTTACATTATCTGTTCCAGTTCCTGATGCAGATATGTTTTCTTTAAATTCATTTGGTTTAAAATCTGCCAAACATATAGTTGAAAATACTGATAATAGAAGTAAAATTATTAATATTGTTGATATTATTTTTTTTACTTTCATAAAAACACCTCTTTCTTTTTTTATTTTTATAATTCACTTGCCCATTGATATATTAATTGAGTTATATTAGAAAATCCAAATATTAATACTGCCCCTATAAAATATGGTAACATTGTTTTTTTATATGCTGCTTTTTCTTCTGCACTTCCTAAAACAAATTTAATTCCAAGTACAATTAACATACCTACTGCTACTATTGTTCCTACTATTTGTATTATTCCTACTACTTGTCCGCCTTTAGTTTTTAAATCATCTGCCCCAGATGTACTTATCGATAGGTCAAACCAATGAACTGCAGCTCCAAACACAGTGTTTGATATAAATAATAGTACTAATACTAATGTTATTAAAATAATAAATATTTTTTTCTTTATTTTCATACTCTTCTCCTATTATTTCTTTATAATTAACTAGTTGGCTCTGTTGGATCTGTTGGAGCTGTTGAAGGATCAACAGTAGCCTCAGGTGGAGCCGATGGTTCTTCTGGATCAGTTGGGTCGTTAGGAGCTGTTGCACTACCTGGGTTGTTCGGATCTTCTGGATCTATTGGATTGTCTTGTTCTGGATTGCTTGGTCCTATTGAAGAATCAAATTGTGAACGAGTTGGATCAGTTATATGGGTACCTTCTCCACTTTCTGCACTAAATCCTGAATTTACTACTATTTTCCATATTGTAAATGCTCCAAATACTACAATACATCCCACTATAAATGGTAATAAAGCTTCTTTTACTTTTGCCTTTTCGTCTGCACTAGCTACCATAAATTCTATACCAAGAATCATTGCAACTATTACAGCTACCATAATACCTATTGCAAGTAATACATTATATATATAATCTGATGTATTTTTTAACTGAGTTGTATCTATTGTATTTTCTATAGTTTCTCCTTCCAACAAAAATCCTTGCCCTGCTGAAAAAATATTTCCTATTGCATGTGATACTGGTAAACAAAAAGTTGTTAGTATTATTGTTATTAATGCAATACATATAAATAATTTTATACCTATACTTTTTTTCATCCAATATCACCTCTCTATTGCTATATTTATTTAAATTAACTTATAAATATTTGATATATTATTTTAACTATATTAGATGCTCCAAATAGTAATACTGCTCCTATAAAATATGGATACATTCTTTCTTTATATTCTGCTTTTTCATCTACACTTGATAAAACATATCTAATTCCTATAATTATTATTGTTCCTGCCGAAACAATAGTTCCTACTATTTGTATAATACCAGCTATCCTTCCCCCATATTTAAACATTCCTTCTACATCTGATGTTGTAAGATCTGCTGCTTTATAATCATCTGGAGTAATTTGTGAAGCATTTATTATAAGAGGAAATATTATTATTGAAATTACTATAAGTATTGATATAATTAATTTAGTCTTTTTCATAATATACCCTCCCTATCATATTAAATTATAACATAGTTTTTATTTTATTTCAACTATAACATTTTTTTGTTTATATTTTAGCATATAATTTATTTTTTTGTAAAGTTTTAATGTAAATTTAATAAATTTGTAATAATTTTGAAATATTTCTGAAATATTAGAAAAGCATTTTACTAAGTAAAGATTCATAAATAATATTAGAAATATATAATAATTAGTTTAGAACAACAGTGGGCTTTTTTGATGTCAGACTATTTAAATTTATTTTAAAGCCCACGCTCGTTGTTCGCCCGCCAAAATTTTGAAAAAATTTTGTGTGGAATATTTGCGAAGCTTTGTTGAATAGGGAAAATCTTTGATTTTCCTATTCAACAAAAAATGAAGATGATTATTTTCATCTTCATTTTTTACCTACATTTCTATTACATCTGTATCTTTTTTTTTCGTTAATTTTTTATTATAGTATTTGGTTATTAGTTCGTCAAGTTCTATGCTTAATCTATATGTTTTATCATAATCTTTTTCATTTATTATACTTTCATGTAATTTTCGTCTTAATTCTAGAATTTCTTCATCTAGCATAGAACATCAGCTCCTTTTTTTCTTTTTTTCTTTTGTATATTAATAAAATACCATATTTTTACATTTAGGTCAATAAAAAAACAGCATAAATGCTGTTTTTAACCTAACTTTCGTATGTCATTTTTCTTTATTTTATAACACTTGGTTATATTTTTTTTTATTTTGTTTTCTTGTTTTATCAAAAAGACTAAAAAACGACAAATTGTAATTTGTTTTTGAGAGGTAAGAGATGAGAGGTGCGATTTTAGGTCTAGTCTTCGTAGGCTTTCCCTAATTTCTCATTTCTCACTTCTCACATCGCACTTCTCAAGCAACAATCTATTTAACTTTATTTTTTCTTTTATATATATAAATGCCGAAATTACAAATATTATTAAAGATAATAATTGCGATATTCTTATATTTCCCAACATAAGGCTATCTGTTCTTAAGCCTTCTATAATCATCCTTGCAAATGAATACACTATTAAATATATGAGTGTTATTTGTCCCTTATATTTCCTTTTATTTGACATTATGCACAATAATATAAACAGTAAAAAGGTAACTAATGATTCATATAAAAATGTAGGATGAACTTCAATATATTTTCCCGCTTCGTAAACTCCCATCCTCCATGGAAGATTAGTTTGTCCACCATATGCTTCTATATTTATAAAATTCCCCCATCTGCCTATTGCTTGTCCGAAGTGCTAAACATGGAATTATATAATCTAATAAATCTAATAAATTAATTTTTCTTTTTTTGCAAAATATATAACAAGTAATAAGTCCACCAATTATTCCACCATATATTGCAAGCCCGCCTGCCTTTAAATTAAAAATTTGTGATGGATAATTTATATAATATTCCAAATTAAACAATATGTAATAAATTCTTGCTGATATTATTGATATTGGTATAACGAATAAACTTAAATCTATCATATCAGAAAATTTAATACCAAATTTACCATCTTTAATTTTAAAAATTATTAAAGCTATAATAAATGCAGACATCATAAGAATAGCATACCAATAAATATCTATATTACCTATTGAAAATGCTATTCTTGATAATTTAATTTTGAAATTTAATCCCGGAAATGTTATTGTGTTCATAATTTTTTCCTTTTTTAAATTGTTGCTTGTAGGGGCGGAATCCATTTCCGCCCATGAAGGATAAACAACAAATTAAATGCAAACTTTGTAGGTGTTGCACCCTTGGGCGACCCGAAAAGCATACAATTAATTCGCTAGGACTGATAAGAAAATTCCATTTCTGCGAAATATTTTTTTCCTCACGTCCAGATGCTAAAATTATTTACTATTTTTTACTACAGATAACACTGTTTTATCTTTTAAAAACACGTCTTTTAAGATTTCATGCGTATATTCTGGTGTTATTTGCTTATAACTTTCCAAATAGTCGAAACTATTTACACCTTTAAAATAATCTGTAATAAACATTCTAGCTATATCTGATACATTATTAAATTCTTTTACTGCATTTCCATATAACATATTCTTTATTCTTTCGAAAGCATCTAAGTCTAACCCTTCTTCTTTTAGTTTGTTTATTTCTTGTTCTATCTCTTCCAAAACTTTATCTGGATTAGTTGATATCCCAGTTATTGCAATATGAGCATAGTTATCCGTAAATTCATATTCTAAAAATGGCTCAGAAATTAATAACTCTTTTTCATATAATTCTTTATATAATCTAGAACTTTTTCCTATAATCATATTTAATAAAATTTCTATTGCTATATGTTTTTTTACAACGTCTTGATTTTTATCAGGAACTTTATCTTTTATACCTATTACAAATAACGGCATACTTACTTCCATAACTTGCTCTGTTCTTTTTTTTACTATTTCTTCTGGTTCTTCTTCATATATTCTTTTTATTTCACTTTGACTTGGTTTTTTTATTAATCTTTTTTTTACTTCTTCTATTAGTTTCTCTGGTTCAAAATCTCCACAAAAACACATAACCATATTTGCTGGATTATAAAAAGTATTATAACATTTATATAAAATATCTTTATCTATTTTATATATTGATTCTACACTTCCAGCTATATCTATTTTTATAGGATTGTTTTTGTACATATTTCTTATTGCATTCATATACACTACCCAATCTGGATAATCATCATACATTTTTATTTCCTGAGCAATTATACCTTTTTCTTTTTCTACATTTTCATCAGTGAAATATGGTTTTTGAACATAATCCATTAATTCATCTAGTGCAGGATAAAAATTATCTGTGGATTCAAAAAGATACGTGGTATAATTATTGGTTGTATATGCATTTGCATTTACTCCTAATGCAGTTAAAGTATCTAAACTATTTGTACCATTTTCTTGCTCAAACATTTTATGTTCCAAAAAATGTGCCACACCATCTGGAACCTCTACAGCATTTTCTTCACCTGGAATAATAAATTTATTATCAATTGAACCATAATGTGTTGCCCACATTACATACTTTTTTCTTATTCCCTTTTTAGGAATAATCATTACAGTTAAACCATTTTCTAATTTCTCTATATATAGTTCTTCTTTAACACTTAAATTTTCTATAACTTGCATAAGCATCTCCTTTTTTATAAATTATTGTTTGAGCGTCCGGACGTGAGGAAAAAATTTATTTCGCAGAAATGGAATTTTTTCCTCCGTCATAGCGAATTGGTGGAAATTATGATTTATTTAATCCCTCAAAAAATATATTGTATTTATTTTTATTTTACTTGCAACATTTTTAACATCTTGTAATTTTATTTCATTTATTTTTTTCATATATTCTTCAAATGTTGTAAACATTCCAGATAATTCTTGACCTATATAGTATGTTATTTCAGAATCTTGTTCATCTTGGGCTGATTGAATTCCTGAAATCATATATTTTTTGCTATTTATTAAATCTTCTTCTGTAAAGTTTCCATCCTTCATTTCTTGTAATTGCTCTTTTATTATTTCTAAAGCTTTTTCATAATTTTCTATTTCAATTCCACACCTTATATAAATATTATTTTTTTGTCTTACATAATTTGATCTAGCTGTATATGCTAAACTTGCTTTTTCCCTAACATTTTGAAATAGTTTGGATGTTGCACTTTCCCCTAAAATTACATTATATATAGACACAGGAAACTTTGAATTATAATCATTTATTTCTACATCTAATCCTATAACTAACTTTCCTTGCGCTACATCCATTTTATCTTCTATTTCTTTTTCTTTCACTTCTTTTTTATTTTCAGTTTGTTCATTATTTACAATATACTTTGGTTGTCTCTCTTTTAATTTGCTTATATTCTCATTATTTTTTATAATATAAGCTATATCTTTTGTATTTATTTCCCCTGAAACAAATATATCAATTTTACTTGTATCCATTAGTTCAGTATAGTACTTATATAAATTTTCTGAATTTATTTTATCTAAATCTTCAACATATCCATATTTATATAATCCATATGGTTCATCTTTATACATTTCCTCTATGCATCTGTTTAGTGCATATTGATCTTTATTGTCAATTTTTGATTCTATTAATCTCTTTATATTATTTTTTTCAGCTTCAACATATTCATCTTTAAATTTATTATTTTCTGTAAGTGGATTTAATATTATATCCAATAATAAATCTATACTATCTTTTAATATATTTATTTTGCTATTTTCTGGTATAAAATTATCGTTTAACGCTTCTAAATAAAATTTTATTACATGATTATCTCCTATCTTTTCTATACCACAATCAAAACTTGCACCATACATATTTTCTAATTTCTTAGATATTTCTTCTTGAGTATTTGTATTTGCTGTCCCTCTTTTTAAAACTGCAGGTATAACCGTGTCAAACGTTATTTTTTCTCTGTTTAATGGCAAGGTGATAAATACAGCAAGTAAATTGGTTTTAAATTTATTTGTATCTATACAATGTAATTTTATACCTTGCTTTATTTCATTTATAGTGTATGACATATTTTCCTCCTTACATTACAATTATTTGTATTTTTACCAAATATTTGATTTTTATTCTTTTGTTTTACTAATTTAATAACTCTCTAACTACTTCGTTAATCGCTTTTCCATCTGCTGCTGCTCCTATTTTTTCTTTTGCTGCCTTCATTACTTTTCCCATATCTTTAATACTTACTGCTCCTACTTCTTCTATAATTTCTTTTACAATAGTTGTAATTTCTTCTTTACTTAATTGTTTTGGTAAATATTCTGATATTATATCAATTTCTTCTTTTACTTGATCAATTAAATCTTGTCTACCACTTTTTTCATAATCAGCTAAAGAATCTTTTCTTTTTTTACTTTCTTTTGCTATTATTTCTAATATTTGATTATCATCTAGCTCTATTTGTTTATCTTTTTCAACTTGAAGAATTGCTGCTCTTATCATTTGAACAACATTTTTTCTTACTATTTGTTTTTCCTTCATTGCCTCTTTTAAATCTTCCATTAATTTTTCTTTTAACATATTTATTCCCCCTTTTAAATTTGAAGAGTTTTATACTCTTTATTTTTTTACTATAGAACAACAGTGGGCTTTTTTGATGTCAGACTATTTAAATTTATTTTAATGCCCACGTTCGTTGTTCGTCCGCCAAAATTTTGAAAAAATTTTGTGTGGAATATTTGCGAAGCTTTCTTGAATATGGAAAATCTTCGATTTTTCCTATTCAAGAACAACAGTGGGCTTTTTTGGTGTAAGACTATTTAAATTTATTTTAAAGCCCACGCTCGTTGTTCGTCCGCCAAAATTTTGAAAAAATTTTGTGTGGAATATTTGCGAAGCTTTGTTGAATAGGGAAAATCTTTGATTTTTCTTTTGAAAATAAAATTACTATTTAAAAATTTATTTTCACTTTGTGTTGCGAAACTAAAAAGTTTCATGGAGTTTCCTATTCAACAATAAAAAGGTGAAAGTCTCTTCCTCCTAACTTCCACCTCTAATTACCAATTAAAATTTTCTTTTTCTTGCTGCTTCTGATTTTTTCTTCCTTTTTACACTAGGTTTTTCATAGTGTTCTCTTTTTCTAACCTCTTGTAAAACACCATTTCTTACGCATTGTCTTTTAAATCTTTTTAATGCGTCCTCTATATTACCATTATTAACTTTTATCTCTGACACTTTTATTTCCCTCCCCTCACTACTGCTATCTCTACATTTAAGTGGGATTTTTAAACTTTTTATATTATATCGTAAAAGTTCTTAATTGTCAACGTTATTTTTATTAGTTTTAATTGTATTTTGTAGGTTTGTCAATATTGTTATACATATTGACATTTCAGTGTTTTTATGATAAGTTTATGTATACCTGTTATATTTATTAACAAAAATTTATGCGGATTCGCAGAAAGGAGAATTTTGATGACAGGTAAATACATTGTTCGGAGACTACCGGAAAATTCAATCGTTGAATATTCAACGGAAACGAGAAGTGGAAAATCTATTCCTCTTTTCAAAATTAACTCTGGAGCTTTCTCTGATATCTTAGAAGAAATGCAAATACGTCCAAAATCAGCCCATTTTTCTAAATGGGGGCACAGATCTTGTGTATATGTCCTGATGTATGATGACATTAAAAGTACTAAATGTCTATTTTTCTTTCGGCTTAGGTTTGAAACTCCACGCCCATGGAATAAGGGCATTTCTGGACTTGATATTTGCAGATGTGTTGGTAAAAACTCTTTAAAGCGCCATTGGGCCAGTGTTTTTACATGTATCAGAGAAAATTATGAAAGAATTTCCGGTTTTAAATCCACTAATGATTCTTTGGAATTTATCCTATCCGATTAATCAAAATTCATTGTTAATGACAAAAACGGCTGTCACTTTGTGACATGCCGTTTTTGTTTATATGTTTTACTTGTCGTATTCAAATAAATCTCCAAGTGGTTTTGCTTCATTTAATCTTTTAATTGCTTCTGCAAATAGTGGAGCGATTGATACTACTTTTATTTTATCAATTCTCTTTTCTTCCTCAAGTGGAATTGTATTTGTTACTACTAACTCCTTTATTGGAGATTTTTTTATTCTTTCAATTGCAGGTCCCACTAAAACTCCATGTGTTGCTCCTGCGTATATTTCCTTTGCTCCATGTTTTTCTAATATATTAGCTGCTTCAACCAAAGTACCTGCTGTACTTATTTCATCATCAAATATTACTGCAGTTTTTCCCTCTATATCTCCTATAATATTTGTTGCTACAGCATTATCATTATTTGATTCTCTTCTTTTATCAATTAATGCAAGTGGACATTCAAAGAATTTTGAATATTTATATGCTTTTTTTGAACTTCCTGCATCTGTTGCAACTACAACCATATTATCCAATTGTTTTGCCTCAAAGTATTTTTCCAATAAATGCTTTGCCGTAACTCTATCACATATTATATTAAAATATGCTTGAATTGCTGGATTATGTAAGTCACATGTAAGAACATGATTTACACCTGCTGCTTCTAGCAATGTTGCCATCAATTTTGCTGTAACAGGTACCCTTGATTGATCTTTTTTATCAGATCTTGAATACATAAAATATGGAAGAACAGCTGTTATTCTTCTTGCACCTGCTCTTTTTGCTGCTTCAATTGTTATAAGCATTTCCATAACCCTTTCATTTACTGGTGGCTCAGTTGTTTGTACTATATATACATCCTGTTCTCTTACTGTTTCCTTTAATTGTACAAAGCTATTATCATTTGCAAATTTAAAAGAATCCTTTTTTCCCATTTCTAATCCTAAATTATCACATATTTCTTTTGTAAATTCCTCTGCCGAATTACAGGCAAAAATTTTAATATTATTCATTTTTATCCCCCTATCCAAAAATTTAAAAGAGATTTTATATTCTTTAATATTTACTCTTTTATTCATATTTTTTGTCGGATTTTAACATATACATTTTAGCATTACATTAAAACTATTTCAACATTATTTAAGATTTTTTAAAATTTTTTAAGAATTTTTTAAATTTTTTTCTTTTTTTGGACGGACTAGATTTAGTCTTTTTTAAAAAAAAGACTAAATCTAGTCCGTCCAAAAAAAGAAAAAAAAGGAAGAAGGAAAAATGGTCAAAAAAAATGCCCTTTATTAGGCATCTTTTTTTGCTATTATTTCTTTTCCATCATAATATCCACAATTATCACATACTCTGTGTGGTAATACAGGTTCACCACAGTGTTTACAAGTTGCAATATTTGGTGTTTCTAATTTCCATGTTGATCTTTTTAAACGTGTTCTTTCTTTTGACCATCTTCTTTTTGGTTGTGCCATTTTTATTCCCTCCCTCATGCTATAAATATCTATATGTCCATACATATTTCTTAAATTAAAGTTACTATAAAAGTATACTAATTATTACAGGATTTGTCAAGTCTTTATCAAAGATTTCTTTGTTTTGTGTATTTATTTATTTTAGATTTGTATCTATATTCTTTTTATTGTATAATTATTATTATGAAAAAGATAATTGTAAATAAAAAATATGATAAGAAAAATTTAAATACTTTTTTACTAGCCAATTTTAATGGTTTAACTTTAAATACGATTTATAAAGCCCTTAGAAAAAAGGATATTAGAATTAATGGTGTAAGGATTTCTGAAAATTGTATTATAAATGAGGGTGATGAAATTACTATATATATTAACGATAGCTTTTTGTATAAAACTTTTGATTTAAATATCGTATATGAGGATGATAATATACTAGTTGTTAATAAACCTGCAGGAATTGAAGTGGTATCTAATGATAATAATAAAACTACCTTAACTAAAATGATTTTAGTTCATTATTCATCTACTGATTTTCCTGCCCCATGTCATAGATTAGATATAAATACTTATGGATTAATTGTTTTTGCAAAAAATAAAGAAGCACTAAATGTTTTAGTTGATAAGTTTAAAAATATGGAAATTGAAAAGCACTATAAGTGCATGGTTTATGGTATTCCAAATATAAAAAAGGATACTTTAACAGCTTATTTGTTTAAGGATAGGAAAAAATCTCTCGTATATATATCTGATAATCCAAAAACAGGTTATCAAAAAATAGTTACATCATATAAAGTTTTATCTGAGGATTTAGAAAATAATACTTCTATTTTAGATGTTACTCTTCATACAGGAAGAACTCACCAAATACGTGCACATCTTGCACATATAGGTTTGCCAATAATAGGTGACCGGAAAATATGGATTTAATAGTATAAATAAAAAATTTAATAAAAAAACTCAAGAATTATGTAGCTATAAAATAAAGTTTAATTTTAAAACAGATGGTGGAATACTAGAGTATTTAAATGGAAAAGAAATACATATGAACAACAGTGGGCTTTTTTGATGTCAGACCATTTAAATTTATTTTAAAGCCCACGCTCGTTGTTCGCCCGCCAAAATTTTGAAAAAATTTTGTGTGGAATATTTGCGAAGCTTTGTTGTATAGAAAAATCTTTGATTTTTTCTATACAACAAAAGAAGTTTTGTTAATAATTTTAACAAAACTTCTTTTTTCCCTTAAATCTATTTATATACTTATTTATTTTTTTGATAAAACGTCTTCTCTAAAAATGTCCCCTTTGGAATATTATTCAAAAAAAGTCTCAAATTCTTCTGCTGTTATTATCTCTTTTTCTAATAGTCTTTCTGCAACAGCTTGTAATTTATCCATATGTGCTAGTATTATTTCTTGTGCTCTTTTGTATGCTATATCTATTAATGTTTTTACCTCAAGTCCTACTGCATCATCTATATTTTCTCCAAATACTTGTCTTTCATATGGGTCTTTTTCTTTTAAATATATCGGTCCTATGTTATCACTCATTCCATATACTGTTACCATATCTCTTGCTATATTTGTTGCTACTTCTATATCATTACTTGCTCCTGTTGAAATATCATTTAAAGCAATTTTTTCTGCTGCTCTACCACCAAGTAATGCAACTAGTTTTTCTTCCATTTCTGTTCTAGATACATAGTATTTATCTTCATTTGTTTTATACATAGTATAGCCACCTGCAAGCCCTCTTGGTATAATAGATACTTCTTTTACATCAAATTGTGTCTCTAAAAATCTACTAACAATTGCGTGACCTGCTTCATGGTATGCTGTAAGTTTTTTATCTTTGTCTGAAATAACTCTACTGTGTTTTTCAAGTCCAACAGTTACTTTTTTAACTGCATCATCTATGTCTTGCATTTGTATTTTTTTGTGTTGTTTTATAGTAGCTATTATTGCTGCCTCATTAAGTACATTTGCAAGTTCTGCTCCTGTAAATCCTGCTGTGTCATTTGCAATAGATTCAAAATCTATATCTTTCTCAAATTTTTTATCTTTTCCATGTATCTTAAGTATTGCTTCTCTTCCTTTTGCATCCGGAGTTGCAACTGTTATTTGTCTATCAAATCTTCCTGGTCTTAAAAGTGCCTTATCTAACATTTCTGGTCTATTTGTTGCTGCAAGTACTATTATAGTTTCATTTGTATCAAATCCATCCATTTCAACTAATAATTGGTTTAATGTTTGATTGTTTTCACTTTCTGCACCAGATGCACTTGTTCTTCTTGCTCCTATTGCATCTATTTCATCTATAAATATTATACATGGAGATATTTTTTTTGCTTTTTCAAATAATTTTCTTACTCTTGATGCTCCAAGTCCTGCAAACATTTCTATAAATTCGGATCCACTCATCGATATAAATGGAACTTCTGCTTCTCCTGCTATTGCTTTTGCTATTAATGTTTTACCTGTACCTGGTTTTCCACAAAGAAGAATTCCTTTTGGAATTTTTGCTCCCATTTCATGAAATTTTTTTGGTTCTTTTAGGAAATCAACTATTTCAATTAGCTCATTTTTTTCTTCTTCTAATCCAGCTACATCTTTAAAAGTTATATGAGTATTTTGGCTTTTATCAGCATCATATACTTTTCCTTTATCCCCTAATCCCTGCATTTTGAATATAAGAATAAATAGTATTACTATCATAATTGTTGGAAGTAGTGACAATAGTGTATCTGATATCTTTAATAATATATTAGTTGGATTTTGAATTAGTTCTATTTCATTGCCATTTTTAACTTGTTCTTGTACTAATTCTATAAATGCTTGCGTACTTGGTACTATTGTTGTTTTTTCTTTTTCTATACCCTTAAGCTTTACTTTAGCTGTTGTACTTCCAACAGACATTTCGATTTTTTCTACTTCTTTATTATCAATTTTTTTAATTAATTCTGTATATGCTAAATCTTTTTCTTCTTTGTTTTCGTCTTTATTGTTTGTAAATATTAATACACCTATTACTACAGCAATACAAATTATAGCTATAATTGCTAATATTGTATAATATACTTTGTTTTTATTTTTTTGTTTATCTTTCATTTTTCCTCCTTTAAAACTTTTACAAGGTTTGAGGAATGTCCCTCATTTTTATGCTTCATTTCCTTCAGGTGTTTTACCTTCTGGTTCTTCTTTCTTTTTATTTTTATTGTCTTCTTTATCTTTATTATCTTCTTTTGGTTCTTCTTTGTTTTCTTCTTTTCCCTCGTTGTCTTCTCTTATTTTCTTTTGTTCTTCCACTATTTTTCCAACTTCCATCTGTTGTTTTATTAAATCTGATCTTATCATTAACACTGCTGTAATAATATAAATATAAGCAATTGCATTATATGGTATATCAAAATGTTTTATTGTAAATCCTGTATACATATTTGCAACAATATATATCATATATAAAATGGTTGAAAGTGTCAATGAATATATACTTAAATTATATACAGACTTATATTTTAATTTAATATTAAATATTCTACTTAATAAATATCCAACTATTGATAACCATAATGCATCTATTAAAATTTTTATAAAATACATAATGAACAAAAATACAAATGCCATTAATCCGAAAATAATATATAATTCTGCCATATTATTTCCGAGATAAATATTGCAATACAGTATCTCTATTTATATTACTTAAATCATAGTTTTCATTTAGATTTTCATATGTTAAACTTCTTTCAGCATTATTTGCATCTTTTATAACTATTTTATCTTTTAAAAAACCTATAACTTCCTTATAATCTCCGGATTCTTCTATGTCTTTTAGATTTTCTTTACTGTTATCTACTATCAATCCAAAATATCCAGTTTTATCGCTTTTTACAATTTTTTTATTATCTCCTTCTATTACTAAAGTATTATCTTTGAAACTAAATTCTGGACATTCATTTTGAAAGTCTGCTATTAAGTTATTAAGTTCTTTAATAACTCTACCTGTTAATGCAATTGTTACAATTAAAGTAAAAATAAGAATCAATTTTACAGCATATTTTATTGCAACTGTTGTCTTTTCCTCTGTAAAAAATTTATATTCATCAACATTTAATATTGACTTTTTTAGTTTAACAAAAAATGGTATTTTTTTCGTTTCCATTTATACATACTCCCTTCTAATTTTTCTATCTACATGTAATGGATTTACATCTAAATATACTAAATCATTTACTTTTATATCTGAATCAGTCACATCTATTGCTAAGTGATACATTCCTACTTTGCCAATTACATTATATTTTTTATCATTTATTGTAACTTTAAAGTTTGTTTTCTTAAAAAAATTTTTTATACTATGTGACAATCTCCTTAATTTATCTACAAATCTAAACATATCTGCATACACTGTTATATTATATCCATCCATATATCCTACCTGAACTATAGCAACTTTTGTTTCTTTTTTTGTTTTATAACTGTTCAAATATCCAATATTATATCCTTTCGGGACCATTTTTATTTCTGTTATATTTGTTTTTAGTTGTCCTATTTTTTTTAGTCCAACATTATTTTCTGCATCTACCCTTCCTAAAAATGCTGATCCTATTCTTGCACCATTTAAATGCATTTCTGGGTAATTTAAAAATGCTGGTGAATTACAAATATGGTAGTTTTTTATATCTATGTCATTTAGTTTTAATGCTTCTATTACATTTAAAAATCGATTAAATTGTTCAATTGTCCATTTATCATTTTTGTAATATGCAAGAGAGAAATGAGAATACATTCCTTCTAGTGAGATATTTGAAAGTTCTTTAATAGATTCTATAATTGTTTTTATATCATTATATAAAAATCCATATCTTCCAAAGCCCGTATCTATTTTTATATGTGCTCTTATTTTTTTGTTTGTATCCTTTGAAATTTCTTTAACTAAATTTACTGCTTGAACAGATCCTATTGTTATTATAATATCATTTTCTATTAGATCTTCTATATCTTCTTTAATACTTGTAGAAGACATCATTAGTATATCTTCTTTTATTCCTGCTTTTCTAAGTATAATTGCTTCTTCTACTGTTGCTACTGCTAAAATTTCAATTCCGTTATCAATTAAGAATTTAGAATACTCTAATAATCCCAATCCATATCCATTTCCTTTTACAACACCTATTAATTTATATTTTTTTCCATCATCATCAGGAATATCAAGTTTTGCTAATTCTTTTATTATTTTAATATTATGTTTTAAATCATTTTTATTAATAATTAATGACTTCATTTTACTTCTCCTTTTAGTTTTCTTACCATTCCTCTTGCTTTTTTAAATAATTTTTCTGATATTTTATATAGCTTATATACTAAAGGTTTAAAGTTTAAATATATTTCTCCAATAAATTCAGTGAATTCAGCATTAAATCCTTTTTTAAATCTGTATAATCCATATTGTGGATGTGATTCATCTACTACACCTGATACGCCTCTAAAATCGTATATATCTTTGCCTTGGCTGATTGCATATTTAATTCCTTCCCATTGTAAAAGATAATTTGGCATTAAATTTCTGTGTTCATTACTACTTGCTCCATATAAATACCATACTTTATTTCCATAATCAATATTAAATATTCCAGAAATAGGCTTATCTTCATAATATGCCATTAGTAGTTTTGCATGCTCACCTAATTCATCATACATTTTTTCAAAGTATGATAGAGGTCTTATAATAAAATCATCTCTTTTTCCTGTTATTTTCATTATTTCATGAAAATCTTTTAAATCTTCTCTTTTTCCTTCTTTAACTACTACACCTTTTTTGGTAGCTAATCTCACATTATATCTAGTCTTTTGATGAAATGCTTTAAATATTTCATCTTCTGTCTTTCCTTTTAAATCAAGCCTAAATACATACCTTGGTTGTATTTCTTCATTAAAGTTTTTTGCATCATCTTTTATTCCATATCCCAAATTAGTTACTATCTCTCTAAATTCTTTATCATCACTTTTTATATCTGGCTCAATTTTCAAAACAAATGCATTATATTTTTTTGCAAGTTCTTTAAGACCGTTAGTAAGTTGTTTTAGAACATCTTTATCATGTATATCACATACTGGTCCTCTAGAAGAATACATCATATTACCAAAAATAGGTATTTTTCTAATTAATACACTAATTGATCCTATTATATTTCCATTTGTATCCTCTGCTAAAACTATTTCATTTGTCCAAGCTTCTTTTACTTTTCCCCATTCTATAGATTGCTGAAAATTACATCTATCATGTTTGCTTAAAAATTCATTATATTTTTCTATATTACTTTCATTCACTAACTTCATTTTTTCCTCCACTATAACTATTATATTTTATACTAGTTTGTCCTTTTTTACAATAGATATATTAATAAAAAATAGGATTTTGGAAAATGCTCCAAAATCCTACAAGTCCATTTCTAATTTTATACCTCTTGACTTATATTGTGTGTACTTGACTCCCGCCATATCAAATAATTTTTTAGATACTTTTACACTATCGGTATCTTTATATTTATCACTTTTATATATTACTTCTTTTATTCCAGATTGTATTATTGCTTTTGCACATTCATTACATGGAAATAATGCTACATATATTTTGCTTCCCTTAAGCGATGTTCCTGTATAATTTAAAATTGCATTTAATTCTGCATGACATACATATGGATACTTAGTTTCTGCAAAATCTCCTTCCCTTTCCCATGAGATTTCATCATCTGAACATCCTAACGGAAATCCATTATATCCGATTGATAATATTTTATTATCCTCACTTACAATGCATGCACCAACTTGTGAGTTTGGATCTTTACTCCTCTGTGCTGATAATAAAGCTATTCCCATAAAGTATTCATCCCAATTTATATAGTTTTCTCTTTTTGGCATACCTCTAAACAAATGAAAAACTTCGTACTACGTTGCCAAATTTCATAAAAATTATTTCAACATATCGCATATAGTTTCAATAATTTTCCTAGTATTACTCGTTTTTGATTTGTTTTGCACCTCCTTCTAGTCTAAATTCTTTCTATTGTCATTCCTTCTTTTGTATCTTTTACAATATATCCCTTTTCTTTTAATTCATCTCTTATTTGATCAGATAAAGACCAGTCTTTATTTTCTCTTGCTTGTTTTCTTTTTTCTAGTAATTGACCTATTTCATCAGGTATTTCTAGATTTTTTTGTTCGTTTTCTTTTTGTATATCTATCCCTAAAACTCTGTCAAAATCTAATAACAAGTCTGCTAATTGTTTTGATTTGTTTGGATTTTTTACTACATCCCAAACTATACTCATTGCAACAGGCATATTTAAGTCATCATTGATTGCTTCTTGGAATTTTGTTTTATATTCTTGTATTATATTCTCATCTATTTTTTCAGTTCCTGCATTATGTTTTTTGTATCCATCTCTTAATCTATTTAATGAATTCTGATTGTTTTCTAGTGCATCCCAAGTAAAATTTAATTTGTTTCTGTAGTGTGAAGTAAAACACATCATTTTAAATGCTAGTGGATCATATCCTCTATCTATTATATCTTGAACAAGATATACATTGCCTAAACTTTTTGACATTTTTCCACCATCTATTAATAAGAACTCACAATGCATCCAAAATCTTGCAGGAATCTCTCCTGTACATCCTTTGCTTTGTGCTATCTCATTTTCATGGTGTGTTGGAACTAAATCTATTCCTCCTGTATGTATATCAAATACCTTGCCTAGATATTTGTTACTCATTGTAGAACATTCTATATGCCACCCTGGATAACACAATCCCCATGGGCTTTCCCATTTCATAATATGATTTTCCGGAGCTTTTATCCATAAAGCAAAATCATATGGGTTTCTTTTTTCTTCATCTATTTCTACTCTAGCACCTGCTTTTTGATTTCTTAAATCTATACCTGAAAGGAGTCCATATTTATCCAATTTTGATACATCAAAATATATTGCAGTAGATGTTTCATACGCATATCCATTATCTAATAATTTTTGTACAAATTCTTGCATTTCTTTTATGTGGTCAGTTGCTTTGCATATTATTTCTGGTCTATCTATATTTAATCTATCAAAATCTTTTAAAAATTTTTCAGTATAAAATTTGGCAATCTCTAAAGGAGTTTTCTTTTCCTCTTTCGCTGCTTTTACCATCTTATCTTCACCATCATCTCCATCAGATACCAAATGTCCTACATCTGTTATATTCATTGCATGTTTTAGACTATAACCATTATATTTTAAGGTTCTTCTTAACGTATCCATGAATATATATGATTTCATATTACCTATACTAGCATCTTTATAAACTGTAGGTCCACATGTATATATTCTAACTTCATTCTCTTTTAATGGTTTAAATTCTTCTTTTGTTTTAGTTAATGTATTATAAAAGTATATTTTCAATTTTTTCCCCCATTCTGATATTATTTTGCATTTACTAATATTACAGACGACCAATACATTTTATGTGTTATCTGTAGTTTATTATATTCACACATCTAACCAAAGGTCGTCTATTCATAAATCTATCTTAATTTTATTGCGTAGTTGTATTATTAACTACATTGTTTTTGTTTTCATTTTCAACTACATTATTTTCATTGTGAATTTCGTTATCATCCTCGTCATCTTTATTATTGTTTACATTGTTTTTATTACTTTTTACAATAACTGTTCTTGTTACAGTTGCTTTATTTTTTGCAGCATCTTCAACCGTGTATGTTATTCTATAAGTTCCAGCCTTAGCTGTATTTACTTTACCAGTTACTACAATCTTGCTTGTTAAATCTCCATCTTTTTCATCATTTGCTGTAGCTCCTGGATCTTCAAAATTATCATTAACATTTATTATTATCGTTTTATTTCCATTTAATGTTATTTGCGGTTTTTCCTCATCAGCTTTTTCTGTATGCTTATCACAAGTATCTTTTATTGTAAGCATATATTTACTATCAGCTGCACTTCTCCAAGAAGTATCTTTATCACTGTTCTGTCTTGTTATAAATACCTTTTCTTCTTTTTTTGGACAGAATTCACTTGCAAGTAATCCTGTTTCCTTACATATTTCAACTTTAACATGTGTTTCACATTGTTTTGTTGGTACAGTACCTTTTACAAAGTATTCTGTATATGTTCTATCGCCCCTTTGATCGTTCTTGCAATTATCTGTTGCCAAAAGTCCCGAATCCCTGCAAATTTTTGCTGTAACAACATTATCTGGTTTACTTTCATCAAATGATTTATTATCAAGTCCTTCATGCGCTTGCTTCATAACTGATGCCCAAATTTGTGATGCAGGGCTCAGTGACCATCCGCTTACTGTTCTGTTATTATCATATCCATACCATGTAGCGGCTGTATAATATGGCGTAAATCCACAAAGCCATCTATCGTAATCATCATTTGTTGTACCTGTTTTTGCAGCTGTACTCATTCCAGGAACTTTGCAATATGTTGCTGTACCTGTTTTTACTGGTTGTGTTAAAATATCTTTAACAACATATGCTGCTGCTTTAGACATTACTGTTCTAGATTCTTGTTTTGGTTCTAATACTGTATTTCCATCACTATCTACTACTTTTGTATAGAAGGTTGGTTCAATATATACACCATCATTTGCTATTGCCCCATATGCTGCTGCCATTTCTAAAGGAGTTGCTCCATTAGTTAATCCACCTAAAGCTAAACTAATATTATTATCTTTTTCATCATCCAAATGTGAAAATCCTAAGTTCTTCAAAAATTCTAGTGAATTTTCTACTCCTATAGTTTGTATTGCTTTTAACATAGGTATATTTTGCGAACTTTCTATTGCATATCTTATTGTAAGTAATCCTTTATAATAATTGTAATTTTTAAAGTTTTGATATGGTACGTCATCATAAACTGTTCCTGCTGTTATAATCCCTTTATCTATTCCTGGCGATACAACTGCTAATGGTTTCATTGATGAACCAGTTTGTTTTACAGCCTGTGTTCCTCTATTGAATCCGAGTGAAGTATCTTTTCCTCCAAGTCCTCCAATTACGCCTAAAACATATCCTGTTTTATGGTCTAATAAAACCATTCCTGCTTGAGACTGCTCTCCACTTCTTGTATTTATATATTTTGATTTTTCAGACTCTTCATCCATTGCAGCTTGTATATCAGAATCTTGTGTTGTGTATATTTTGAATCCACCACTATACAAATATAATTGTGCTGCTTCACGGCTCAAATCTTTTTCTTCCATAAGTTGATCAATTATTTGTAATATTGCAGCATCTGTATGATATGAATATACATTTTGCGTAACTTTTCCTTTTTTGAAAGTAAGTCCCTTTTCTACTTTAGCTATTGCAGCTTGATATTCCTCATCAGAATTTATATTACCTAACTCCTTCATTTTGTCTAAAACTGTTCTTGTTCTATTTTTTATTCTTTCTAAATTATCTTCATTATTTTCTATGAAAGGATCGTAACTATTAGGTGTATTGTTAATACCTGCTAGAAATGCACATTCTGCTAAATCCAAGTCTTTTGCGCTTTTAGAGAAATAATAGTTAGAAGCCACCTCTACTCCATATATATTAGTATTTCCTCCCATATATATTAGATTTAGATATAACTCTAATATTTGATCTTTTGATAATTCTTTTTCTATATAATATGCTCTTGCTATTTCTTTTATTTTTCTTTGCCAAGTTCTATCTTTTTCTTCTGTTATATTTTTTACTACTTGTTGAGTAATTGTACTTCCTCCATAACTAGAAGATCCAATTCCTATTTTACTTAAAGCAAATTTTATAGTTGCACCAAATGTTCTTTTTAGATCTATACCCATATGTTCATAAAATCTTTCATCTTCTATTGAAATAAAGGCCTTTGGTAAATACTCAGACATTTCTGATATTTTAACTGGTTTTCTATTTTCATCTCCACTCAATTCTGCAATTACATTACCTTCATTGTCTAGCATAACTGAGTTTTCATACTTTAATGCTAATTCTGCAACATCCAGTTTAGCATCTCTAATTATCCCATATAATATTCCAAACAAAATACCTAGTCCTATTAATACTACTAATAAAATGGTAATTAAAATAGTCCTTTTCTTCTTAGGATTCATCTTTTTTTTATTTGTTTTTTTACTGTTATTGTTTTTTACTTTATATTTTTTTGTTTGATCTATACTACTATTACTTTTTCTTTTATTAGCCATTTTATGACCCCCTAACTAAATATACATTATTATATTATATATACTTTTAAAATTCAAATATTTATTATAAATCTTCTAAAATATCTTCTATTTTTGTTAAAACTTTTGCTCCTTGTTTTATCAGATCATTAGTCCCATAAGCATTCGGATTATTTATATTACCCGGAACTGCATATATATTTTTTCCTTGCTCTAATGCAAAATCCACCGTTATTAAAGTTCCACTTTTCTCTCTTGCCTCTACTACTATTACTCCATCTGATAATCCACTAATTATTCTATTTCTTCTTGGAAAATTTTTTGCTAATGGTTTTGTTCCAATTACATATTCTGAAACAATTGCTCCGTCCTTGTCTTATTATTTGATTAAACAAGTTTGCATTTTCTGTAGGATATATTCTATCTAATCCACATCCCACAACTGCTACTGTTTTTCCAAATGAGTCTAAACATCCCTTATGCGCATATGAATCTACTCCTTTTGCAAGTCCACTTACTACATTAATATTATTTAAAGACAAGTTATATGCCAAATTTTTAGATACATTTTCTCCGTAAATTGTACATAACCTACATCCTACTATTGCTATAGACTTTTCATTTAAGATTTTTTTATCTCCTTTTACATATAACACAATAGGCGGATCATAAATTACTTTTAGCTTATCTGGATAACTTTTATCTCTTATAGTAATAATTTGTATATTATTGTTTATCATATATTTTAAATATTTATCTAAATCTTTTTTGTAAACATTATTTGTTATACAATTTGCATAAGATTCTTTCAATCCTTCGCCTATTAATTCTTCTTTGGTTTTATTCCATATTACTTTAGGGTCATTATATTTTTCTAATAAATCGTTTAGTAACTTTGGGTTTAATCCTTCTACTCTTGAGAGCCAAATCCAGTACTTAATATCTTCCATAATACCTCCTTAAATTAGCCCCCAAATTATTATAAATGTATTAAACTAAAATCTTATTAGTTTTTTCTCTATTTATATCTCCAATGTTTTTATATCTTTCTATATTGTTGAATATAATCATTTCTAATACTATTAATAAAGATGATAACATTATTAATATCTTGATAGATAATATATTGAATGCAATATTTCCAATTATAAATAAAAATGCAAATCCTGTTACTCTTCCTACTGCTAAATATATTTCACTAATCATTATATTTTCTAGTTTGTAATTTTGTAATTTTTTACTTCCATTTAACTGGAATATATTAATAGATTGCAATAGCGTTACTATTTGTCCACCTATATTTAATGCAATATTATATATTATAAAAAATGAAAAATTAATATTTATAACCATAGGTATTATAGAAAATACCATTAAAATCCCTGAAATGACAAATGCCTTCTGATAGTATTTTGGTTTTAGGTATTTATTTAGTAATAGTAAAGTTACAGTTGCAATTATTGCAAATATAGCATTTAAATATCCTATGCTAAATTCTGATTTGAACTGAATAAAAATGATTAGCTGTATAAGCAATGGTAAAACCCCTGCTGAATTCATTCCATTCAAAATATGTATATTATAAGCTCTTTTTGCATCTTTATCCCTTAATATTTCTTTCATTTTTTCTATTTCAATAGGACTTTGCTCATACTCTATTTTATCTAATGAAAATGTGGTTATATATACAATTACACCTAATGCTATAATAATCATAAATACAAAATTATATGAATTTTCTGTAATTAAATATCCTGTTACTAATGTGCTAATGATAATCCATATTTTATCAATTATTTGCATATATGAAAAAAACTTCTTATATGAATACTCTTTATTAACATTAAATATTAACATTTTTTGTGGTATCCAGTATACTGCCTCTCTAATAGCCATTAGTATAGCAAATGAGTATATATATTTAACAATATTTTCCTTGGCCAAGAATAAAATTATAAAACATACTAAATCTAGAAATATTCCCATTCTATACATAGAAATAATATTGTCCTTATTAAGTTTTTTTGAAACCATATACATAAATATCGGATGAAACAAATACCATACTAAATAAAATAAGGCTACTTGTGATATATTTCCATCTGACACTTTTAAAAAATATATTCCTAAAAATGTTGTATTAAACATTTGAGTAACACTTTTTAGCATTCCTGTAAATAATAATTTTTTCACCTTTTATCCTTCTCTTTCATTTTTGCTGCCCTAACAATATTATTCATAAGCATTGCAACAGTCATTGGTCCTACTCCCCCAGGAACAGGAGTTATATATGATGCTATTTGTGATACCTCATCATAGTCTACATCACCACAAATTTTCCCATCTTCTCCTCTATTTATTCCAACATCTATAACTATTGCTCCTTCTTTTACCATATCTTTGTTTATAAATTTAGGTTTCCCTACTGCTACTACTAATATGTCTGCCTTTTTTGTTACTCTTTCTAATTTTATAGTCTTTGAATGGCAAATTGTTACCGTTGCGTTTCTATTTAATAAACATTGCATCATTGGTTTGCCAACAATATTACTTCTTCCTACAACTACAGCATCTTTTCCTTCAATTTTAATATCATATTCTTCTAATAATTTAATAATTCCATATGGTGTACATGATATAAAAGAATCTTGTCCTAAACAAAGTTTTCCTACATTGCAAGGATTAAATCCATCAACATCTTTTTTTGGATCTATAGTTTTAAATGCTACGTTTATATCTAATCCTTTAGGTATTGGACTTTGAAGAAGTATTCCGTCAATACTATCATCTTGATTTAATTTATTAATTAAATCAAGTAATTCATCCATTTTAATTTTTTCATCTAGCAAATATTCTTCATATTCTATGCCTACCTCTTTGCATGCTATACTCTTATTTCTTACATATATTTTTGAACTAGAATTATCTCCAACCATTATCACTGCAAGTTTCGGAAATATTCCTTTTTGTTTTAAATTCTCTACTTCTTTTTTTAAATTTTCTTTTATTTTTTTGGAAACTGCTTTTCCATCTAAAATTTCTGCCATTTTAATACCTCTTTTAATTTTTATTTTATTTTATATTAAATAACTAATTTTTACAATATATAAAGAACTAAAATTTATAGTTTTTAGTTCTTTAGTGTTTTTATACGGAAAAATCTTATATAAGGTCAAGATAAAAGTCGATTTTTCTTTTGAAAATAAAATTACTATTTAAAGATTTATTTTCACTTTGTGTTGCGAAACTAAAAGTTTTCATGGAGTTTCCTATACAATAAGAAAAGGCGAGCTAATTACAGCTCGCGTGCTAGTTTACTATTCAATTTTCCTATTGCCTTTTTTTCTATTCTTGATACATAACTTCTAGAAATCCCCATCATTTCTGCAATTTGATTTTGGGTTTTAGGCTTATTTCCTCCGAAGTCCAAATCTTAGTTCTATTATTGTTTTTTCTCTACCCTTTAAAATATCTTTCATCCTATCATAAAGTTTTATTGTTTTCATTTTCAAATCTATTTCATCTTCTATACTCTTTTCATCATTTTCTAATACATCTATTAATGCAATTTCATTATCATCTTTATCTTTTCCTATTGGTTCATTTAGATATACTTCTGCTCCTAATTTTTTTATACTTCTTAAGTGCATAAGAATTTCATTTTCTATACATCTGGACGCATATGTTGCAAGTCGTACTCCTTTATTCGTATTAAATGTATTAATACCTTTTATTAATCCTATTGTACCTATTGATATTAAATCGTCATTATCTACACTAGCTATATTATACTTTTTACAAATGTGTGCTACTAACCTTAAATTTCTTTCAATTAATATATTCCTTGCATCTTCATCTCCATTCATATACTTTTCTAAATACTCGTTTTCTTCTTCTGCTGATAATGGTTCTGGAAATAAGCTATTATTTGATATGTATCCAAAAACAAAGATAGCCGTTTTTAAAAAAGCTAAAAATCCAGATAAATATATTAGTAGCATATATGCACCTCCGTTTTTCTCATAACAAATTATATGTTTTATAAAATTAAAAGTGCATGACCTCTATAAATATTTTTTTGTATAATTTCTTATTCTATAAAATATATTTATACTAATATAAATAAGGAGGTTTTTATGAAAAAAATATCTATATATGTTAAATCTATCCTTGCACCAGTGATTTTAGGTGGATTTGTTGGTTTAATAATATCAGGATATATGGATTATACTTCTCTTGTTAGTCCTAATTTTGCTCCACCTGCTATTCTTTTCCCTATAGTATGGACAATTCTTTATATACTTATGGGCGTATCTTATGGAATACTTAAAAGCAATTCTTTAACAGATGATAGAATAAATCTGATTTACTATTGGCAATTATTTGTAAATCTATTATGGTCAATTTTCTTTTTTGTTTTTAAATGGAGATTATTTTCATTTATATGGATTTTATTATTAATTGTTTTAGTTGTTTTAATGATAAAAGAATTTTATAAAAAAAATAAAATAGCTGGATTACTACAAATTCCATATCTATTATGGATAATATTTGCATCATTTTTAAATTTAGCAATCTATTTGCTAAATTAATAAATTGTTGTTTGAGTAAGGAGAATTCTAGGGACTGTCCCCTAAAAATCACCAATCTTGGGGATTTTCGGGACTGTCCTGAATTCTATCAAATTGGATTTCGCCCCTACAAATTAAAATTTATCAAACAATATACAGAATTCTACTGTCGGGGAAATATTTTTTCATTGTTTTCCTTAAAAACTCTTCTCCATCTTCTCTTACTTCCTTTTTATACATATATTTGCCCCTGCCCCTTCCTGTCATGATTTCTGGATTAAATAAATCTATTGCATTTGGAAATGCTTCTTTGTTTATCATTTTATGGACATAGCTATATGTCATAAATATTAACTCAAATATTGCTTCTTTTTTTACCTCATTGCTCAATTCCTCTGACAATTTTTTTATAAGTTCTTCATATAGCATTTTCCAATTATCTACTAATATTATTGGTGCAATTAATATTCCCACCTTATATCCCGCTTCTTTCAGTTTATTTATTGCTTTAATTCTATCATTTAATCTTGATGTTCCAAATTCTACTCTATTTATTATCTCTTCTGGATTCATACTCATTCTTACTATTATCTTCCCATTATGATTTAGATTTAATATTGAATCTACCATGTCAAATTTTGTTGGAAAAGTTAAATATCCTTTTTCTGCTTTATTAAAATTTTCTATTGTCCACTCTAAATTATTTGTAATTGTATTTTCTAATATTAAATCACTATTACTTCCTATTTCAAATGTTAAATTTCTATCACTTTGATTTGATACTTTTATAATTTTTTCTAACATCTCTTCTCTATTCACAAACAACCTCAAATATGAACATTTATTGTAATTACAAACAAGATAACAATACATACACATTGCTGTACATCCTGATGATGTATATGGTACTAAAAAATCTGAAACTTTATGATTTGGAACAAATTTATGTGTTTTTCTAATACCTATTATTATATTTTGTTTCATATTTGCAAATTCTGAATTCTGTTTTTTTCTCATTTCATCAATATTATTATGGTTCTCTATTGGAATTAATGTAACTCCTTGTTCTTCATATTTATCTAATAATCTTTTACCTAATTCATACTCTCTGGACTTGGGTTCATAATATATTGCTTTTGGTATAAACATTAAAATCACCTCATATTTAGGTTTGCCTTAAATGAAAATAATATAATAATTTTTTTATAAAAGCATAAAATTAATTAGAATTCAAATTGTTGTTTGAGAAGTGGGACGTGAGAAGTGAGAAATGAGAAATTAGGGAAAGTCTACGAAGACTAGACCTGAAATCACACTTCTCACCTCTCACCTCTCAAAAACAAATTACAATTTACTATTTTTTATATTGGAGGTTTTATGTCTAATTTCTTTGCGGGTATTTTAATTGGTGCGGGTGCAATACTTCCTGGAATTAGTAGCCGGAGTCTTTTTATGTTGTTTTGGTTTGTATGAAAAAATTATTAATTGTATTTTGCATTTTTTTAAAGATATAAAAAATAATTTAAAATTTATCTTTCCAATTGCAATTGGTACATTCATTGGTATTTTTGTATTTGGAAATTTATTAAAAATATTCTTTGATAAATTTTTTATGGAAGCTTCTTTTTCTTTTATCGGATTAATTTTAGGAAGCTTAAATCTTGTAATAAAACAATCAAATATAAAAAGAGTGACATTATCACACATATTGTGCTTACTTATCACTCTTTCTTTTAGTATATATCTTATTGCATTAGAAAATTCATTAAATATTAACTCATATATAAATTCTAATTCATATTTAATACTTGCAGGAGTTTTGATGTCTGCCGGTATTGTTATTCCAGGAGTAAGTAAAACTGTAATACTTATGATGCTTGGTTTATATCAAATATACTTATCTGCTATTTCAACCTTAAATTTATCAATCCTTATTCCTATTGGAATTGGTCTTGTAATTGGTGGAATTATATTTCTATTCTTAATTAACTTTTTATTTAAATTTGTAAAATCATATACATATTTTGGTATTATTGGTTTTATACTTGGCTCAATATTTATTATATATCCAGGATTTACATTTGATATACATGGATTTATTTCAATAGTATTATTTACAATATCTTTTATAGTTGGACTTATGGTTTCTAATTTGCAAAATAGTCGAGATAAAATTTAATTTTTCCCGATACAATAATAAAAATTCATCTTCTTATTCAAATTTATCCACTACTTCTATCTTATTTCCTCTTAAAAAATCAGGAGCTAACATTTTTTTAGCATTTTCTCCTTGCATTTCTAGCACAAGTAATATATCTTTTTTTGTCATTATATATATTCCTTCTTTTTTATCTACATATAAAATCGTTCCTGGTTCTATGTTAGAAAATCTATATTCATATCCCTTAAATTCTTTATATTTCTCTATAAACTTTTCTGTCGATATTACATCTACTCTCCAAAATTTTATTTTTCTTCCATTCAATGTGCTATATGCACCCATTATTGGATTTAATCCTCTTACTAAATTTTTAATTTCTTTTGCTGTTTTATTCTTCCAATCTATTTTAGCCATTTCCTTATTAATCATTGGTGCAATACTAAATTTATCTCCTTGTTCTTCTCGATGTGCTGTTCCATTTTCAATTTGCTCTAAAGTTCTTACTAAAAGACGTGCCCCTATTTTTGATAATCTATCCCATAGTTCCCCCGAAGTCTCATTTTCATCTATTTCAACTTCTTCTTTTAAAATTATATCTCCTGCATCCATTTCTTCATCTAAATACATTGTTGTTACACCTGTTTTTTTATCTCCATTAAGGATTGCCCATTGTATTGGTGCTGATCCTCTATATTTAGGAAGTAATGATGGATGAACATTTATACAACCATATTTTGGAATATCTAGTATTTCTTTTGGAAGTATTCTTCCATATGCTACAACACATATGACATCTGGATTCATTTCTCTTATTTTTTCTATAATTTCAAGATTTCCTCTTAATCTATCTGGTTGAAGAATTTCCATTTCCTTTGAAAGAGCATATTCTTTAACCTCACTATATATAAGTTTCATTCCTCTTCCTTTTGGTCTATCTGGAACTGTTATAACTGATAAAATTTCATGTCCTTTCTGATATATCGCTTCCAAAGAATCTCTAGCAAAATCTGGAGTTCCCATGAATATAATTTTCAAATTGTTTCCTCCTTTCTTCTATAAATTGTTGTTTGCATTTTTCATTTTCTTCATTTTTTGTTTGTATCATCTGGAGTTACTATTTCAAGTGTTCCTGGTATTATTTTATCAATAAATACTTCCCCATTTAAATGATCTACTTCATGGCATATTGCTTGTGCAAGTAAATCCTTCGCTTTAATTTTTATTTTTTCTCCTTTTTCGTTTAAAGCTGTTACTTCAACTTCTTTTGGTCTTACAATTTTTGCAAATTTATTTGGAAAACTAAGGCATCCTTCTTCAACTGTTTGTTCTCCTTTTGTTTTTATTATTTCTGGATTTATTAATATATATGGTTCTACTCCTTCTTCATATATATCTATAACTACTATTCTCTTTAAGACACCCACTTGAACTGCAGCAAGACCTACTCCATTTAATTTATGCATTGTTTCTAGCATATCTTGTATTAATTCTTGTACTTTTTCGTCGATTTTTTCTACTTCTCTTGATTTCTTTTTTAATATCTCGTCTCCTTCTTCTCTTATTATTCTAATTGCCATATTTTCTTTTCCCCCTTCAAAATTTGTTTTGCAAATTTTGTACTATTAAGTTTTCAATTTTAATTCTTCATTATATGATAGTAACATTACCTAGAATTTTTATATTAAAATTTAGGACAGTCCCTTTATTTAATTCATATTATTTGGATTAACATCTGCTACTACTCTTGTATTTTTAAACCTTAGTTTATAATACTCTTCTAATGTATTATTTACCAAATTTACAATCGTATTATTTAAATTGCATTTTGCAATTATCCTCCATCTATACTTGTTCTTTATTTTACTTATTGGAGATATTACTGGTCTATATATATCTAATTTTATATTATACTTTTTACAATTTTGATTTAAAATATTATACAATTTTTTTGCTGCCAATTCTACTTCTTCCTTGCTGCTAGAACTTATTCCAAACATTATTATATCGCAAAATGGTGGATATTTCAATTGTTTTCTAAGTTCTATTTCTGTATTATAAAAAATATCATAATCTTGTTTTTTTGCACACTCTATTACAAAATTTTCTGGATTATATGTTTGTACAACTACTCGTCCTTCTTTTTCCCTTCCTGCTCTCCCTTCTACCTGTGTAAGTATATCAAAGGTTCTCTCATTTGCTCTATAATCTTCTATATTTAAACTGTTATCCGCAGCTATTACTCCTACTAATGTAACATTAGGAAAATGATGTCCTTTTACTACCATCTGTGTACCTATTAAAATATCAATATTTTCATTTTTGAACTTATTTAATATTACTTCATGTGAATTTTTTTTATTTACTGTATCTATATCCATTCTTATTGTACTTGCATTTGGAAATAATTTTTGTATTTCACTTTGCAGTTTTTCTGTTCCTGTTCCAAAATATTTTATATTTTTACTTCCGCAACTAGGACAAATTTGGAGATTTTTAGTTTCATATCCACAATAATGACATTTTAAAGTATTAGAATATTCATGATATGTTAAACTTATATTACATCTTTTACACTTAACAGTATAACCACAGTCTCTACACATTACAAATGTTGAAAATCCTCTCCTATTTAAAAACAATATAGTTTGTTCTTTATTTTGAAGATTTTTTTCTATTTCTTCATATAATTTATTGCTTATCATTGACCTATTTCCATTTGCAAGTTCTTGCCTTAAGTCTACTATATCCACATTAGGAAGAGAAGATTTATTCGCTCTTTTTGTAAGCGTTATTAACTCTAATTTACCAGTTTTTGCTTTTGTAAATGTATTAATACTTGGTGTAGCACTCCCTAAAACTAATGGAATATTACTTTGTTTTGCCATATAACTTGCAATTTCTTTTGCGTTAAATCTAGGTGCCATTTCTGATTTATATGATAAATCATGTTCTTCATCAATTATTATTATTCCTAAATTTTTAATTGGGGCAAATATTGCCGATCTTGCACCAATTACAATTTTTGCTTTATTCTCTTTTATTTTTTTCCACTCATCATATCTTTCTCCAACCGAAAGTTTACTATGGAGTACTGCAATACAATCCCCAAATCTTGCTAGGAATCTATCTACCATCTGTGGAGTTAGTGATATTTCTGGAACTAAAACAATTGCTGTTTTAGATTGTTTTATTACATTTTCTATCAACTGTAAATATATTTCTGTTTTTCCGTGAACCTGTAACACCATATATTAAAAATTCTTTATATTTACTGTTACTAATCTTGTCATACGCAGCTTGTTGTTCTTTAGTTAGTTTAAATGCTTTATCCTTCTTTATGTTTTTATGTTGAAAAGGATTCCTATCTATCTTCTTTTCTACTATCTCAATGTATCCATTTTTTTCCAATGTTTTAGTTATACTTCTTGTTGTATCTGTTAATAATTCCAAATCTAAAATATTTATTCCCTCATTTTCAAATAAAAATAAAAGTATCCTTTTTTGTTTTTCTGATTTAATTATTCCTTCTTCTATATAAAATTCTATTTCTTCTATACTTTTCTTTAAATAAACAAATTTTGCTGTTTTATCTTTAACTCTGTTTTGAATTTTTTTTGTAGTATTACCTGGTGGTAACATTAACCTTATACAATCTGATATATTGCAAAAGTATCGTCTAGACATAATTTTTGATAACTTTATATTTTCTTCTGTTAAAATATTATCTTCAAATTTTATAATCTCTTTATTAGCATATTCTGAATTTTGCTTTAATCCTACAACAAATCCTTCTTCTTTTTTGTTTGTTCCAAATGGTACAAAAATCCTAGATCCAACTCTTATATCTTTTAACATAGAATCTGGAATTATATAATCATATGTTTTATTTAATTCTTTTGCTATTGTATTTATTATTACCTCTGCTATCATTTTTTCACCTTGTATATAAGTATATCAAAAATATTAGCTATTAACAATGGGTTAATTTTATTTTAATAAAGGGGCTTAAATATAGTATTGTAATTTTCAATAATATATTTAAACCCCTTTATTTATTTGAATTTAAAAGAATTTTTATTTAAGATCTAATTATTTTTTATGAATTCATTTGACTTTCTAAAACTGATATTCTATTTGAATCTTCTTCCACTTTCAAACTTAAATATGAATTCTTTTCATCGTAGTCTCTATGCATTTCTTGATGTAGTTCAAAAGCTTCGAATAATGCTGGAAATTCTGACATAACCTTATGTTCAAGTAAAGCAACAGATTCATGCAAACTTTCGATTTTTTCAGAATGTTCATTTAGAGTTTTTGTATGTTCATTCAAAATATTCGTATGTTCATCTAAAGTTTTTGTATGTTCATCTAGTTTTTTTTCAACTTTATCAAAACGTTCATCGATGTTATCAAATTTTTTGTGCATATATTCAAATTCCTTATTCATAATATTAAAGTTTTCTACCACTAATCTTTTAAATTTTCCTAACATATTTTACCTCCTTTCAATAAAAAGTTTGTCAAAAAAGTAGACTAAGTTTATGAACTTAGTCTATCACTTTACTATTTATTTGTCAATATTAATTTTACATTTTTTGGAATTATTTTAAATTGTACTCACCTTTAATTATAGTCATTATTATTTGTACAGTTTTTTCTAAATCATCATTTTTTATAACATAATCGTATAGTCCTATTTTAGATTCTTCATAATCAAATCTATTCAGTCTCAATTCTATCTCTTTAATGCTTGCCTTTTCTATTCTATGTTCCAATCTTCTTCTTAATTCATCTTTTGGAACTCTTAAAAAAATAGTTACTATTTTTAAATCATCTTTTAATAGTTTAAGTAAATTTTCCGTACCATTAACTTCTATATCTTTTACAATAATCTTTCCTTCTTGTATCTTTTCATTTAGTACTTTTTTCGAAGTTCCATAATAATGTTCATGGTGAACTGAATATTCGTAAAATTCACCTTCTTTAATCTTCTGTTCAAATTCCTCAGTAGTTACAAAATTATATACACCACCATTTGTCTCTCCAGGTCTAGGTAATCTATCTGTATATGAAGGCATTGTTACTACATTATCCATTCTTTTTAATAATTCTTTTTTTATTGTGTCTTTTCCTGCTCCCGATACTCCAGATAATAGTACTAACATTTTACCACCTTTCCTTCTGCAATTTCATTTGCAGCAAGTGTAACAGGTGATTTTTCATTTACCTTTGTTAGTGTAGTACTCCCTGCGGCTATTTGTCTTGCTCTTTTTGAAGTAACAATTACTAATTCAAATCTGTTATCAAATATTTCTAGTAAATCTGTAACAGTAGGTTTTATAATCATATTTTTCAACTCCTTTTTATTTTATATAAATTATTCTTCTGTCTCTTCTTTACTTGAATCCTTATCTAATCTAGCTGCAACTGTTTCCGGTTGTACAGCTGAAAGTATTACATGTCCCGAATCCATTATTATAACTGCTCTAGTTCTTCTACCACAAGTTGCGTCAACTGCCATTTTAGAATCCTTCGCTTCTTGTACCAATCTTTTTATTGGTGCTGATTCTGGACTTACTATTGTTATAACTCTGTTTGCAGAAACAATATTTCCAAATCCTATATTTATTAATTGCATAAACTCCTCCTTTATTTAATGTATGTCCTTACTGTAAATTACTAATGTTAGTATTTTAGTTCTTATTAATTTATTCTATATTCTGTACTTGTTCTCTTATATTTTCTAGTTCTGTTTTTATATCTACAACTAAATTAGTTATTTCTAATTTATTAGCTTTCGAACCAATAGTATTTGTTTCTCTATTCATTTCTTGCACTAAAAAATCCAACTTCTTTCCTACTGCTATATCTTCGTTTACTAAATTCAAAAATTGGAATACATGGCTTTTTAGTCTTGTTATTTCTTCTTCAACAGAACATTTATCAGAGTAAATAACAACTTCCTGTGCAAGTCTTGCTTCATCTACAACATCAGTTTTTAATAGTTGTTTAATTCTTGTTTCTAATTTTACTATATATTCTTCTACAAGTCCAGTAGAAATATCAGAAATTTGTTCAATTTTATCTGAAACTAGTTTTATTCTACTTTCCAAATCTAGTTTTATTTTGCTTCCTTCATTTTTTCTCATATCAATAAAACTTTTTATTGCCTCATTTAATGCAATTATTAATTCTTTTTTTATGGTTTCTTGTGAATCCTCTTCCAAACTTATATTTAATACATCTGGTAGTTTAGAAATATCCATTATATTAATATTATCAATAATTTCTGTTTCTTTTGATAATTTTCTTAATTCATTTATATATTTTTTAGCTATATCCGTATTTAATTTAATATTTTTACCTAAATCGCTATTATTATTAAACGTTACATATACATCAACTTTTCCTCTAGATATTGAATTTAATATCTCTTTTTTTATCTTATCTTCTAAATAATTTAGATTTCTTGGCATTTTTATACTAATATCGCTAAAGCGATTATTAACTGATTTTATTTCAATTAAATATTCTCTTCCTTCGTTTTCATATATAGCTCTTCCAAATCCTGTCATACTTTTAATCATTACTTACACCTACCTTTTTTGGTCTTCCCCTTTTCTTTTGTACCTCTCCTTCTTCCGATTTTTTTATATTATCAATCTCTATTTTTTTAGGTCTTCCTCTCTTTTTTGATGTAGAATTTTTTTCTTTACTCTCTTTCTCTAACACTTCTTTTTTAGGTCTACCTCTTTTTTTAGGAGTAGTATTATCCTCTTTAATATTTTTATTTAAAGTTGATTCTTTTACATCTATATTCTCTTTTTGTTCTTTTATTTTATTCTTATTATTATCATTTACTGTAGTATCATTTGTATCTTCTATATCTTTATTTTCTTCAATATTTTTTTTCGCTTTTCTTTTCGGTTTCTCTTTTTTTACTATTTCCTTTACATCGCTAATACTATCCATATATTTACTCTTTATTTTTGTAGATATATATATTGATTTTAAAATATAATAACTTGCAATATATATGCTAGCTATCAAATAATATTTTTTTTGTGCTTCATCTAATTCAAATATAATATATGGTAAGAATAAAGTAAAAATAGCTACTGCTAGAGATTCTATTCCATGTATAGCCAACATCCCATCTTTTTTTCTATATGAAATCTCAAATAAAACTATTGCTATTGTTAAAAATAAAATACTAAAAATATTCAAATCTATTACTCTAACATTTTTTATTGATCCAAAACTACCTAAAACTATAAAGATAAAATAAGTTATTATTGCTACAGCTACTATAATATTAATAAATATATATTTTTTTATTTTATCTTTTATCTCAATTGGTAATTTAGTTTTTTCATCTATTTCCTTTTCTATTTCTTCTATTGTGCTTTTCTTCATTAATTGATTCCTCCTAAATCCCCTAGTTCATACATTATTATACTTGTTAAAACAAATGCTACTGTTTCTGTCCTTAAAATTCTTTTTCCTAATGTTACAACTTTTGCTCCGTTTTTTCTTAAATACTCTACCTCATCTTTATCTAGCCCGCCTTCTGGTCCTATAACAATAGCTATATTTAAATTTTTACTTTTTTTATTCTTAATTTTTGATAATTCACTTTTTAATGTATTAACTTGTTCATTTTCATATGCTAATAATACTATATCATATTCAGAGTCTAAATTACAAATATTTTTAATATTTGTTATATCATTTATTTTAGGAATAATATCTCTTCCGCATTGTTTTGCTGCTACCTCTGATATTTTCTGCCATCTCATGATTTTTTTTGTTTTTGAATTTCCTTCTATTTTTACAACACATCTTTTCATTTCTACAGGTGTAAGTTCGGTAACTCCTAATTCTACACATTTTTGTATTATTAACTCCATTTTATCAGACTTAGGAATACCTTGAAATACATTTATATGTAAATTTGATTCAGTTTTAGATTCTATTTGATTAAATATATTACATTCTATTACTTCATTATTTATTTTAGATATTCCGCATGTATAGTTTATAGATGTATCTAAATTGCATACCTGTATATCATCATCTACATCTAATCTTAATACATTTTTTATATGATTTACATCTTCACCTTTTATTATAACTTTATTATCTTTTATTTGATTACTCTTTATAAAAAACTTTGGCATAACTCTCTCCCTTTTCATGTATTATAACATAACTTAATAAATTAGTAAATTTCAAATGAGAACAACAGTGAGCTTTTTTGATACCAGACTATTTAAATTTATTTTAAAGCCCACGCTCGTTGTTCGCCCGCCAAAATTTTGAAAAAATTTTGTGTGGAATA
>CANPYN010000004.1 GCA_947588635.1 uncultured Clostridia bacterium | reverse complement strand
ATATTGTATTATGAATAATCATGCACACTTATTAATTTATACAGAAGAAATAGAAGAGATGTCACGATTTATGAAAAAAATAAACTCCATATACGGGAATTATTATAATTATATGGAAAATAGAGTAGGATTTGTGTTCAGAAATAGATTTGTAAGTGAACCTATATATACTGAGGAATATTTGCTAAATTGCATTTCATATATACACAATAATCCAGTTGAAGCAAAAATAGTGTATAATTGTAGTGAATATAAATATTCATCATATAATGAATATATTCAAGGAAAAATAAAAGAAGATATATTAAGTCTAGTGTTTGGAAGTTCCAAAAATTATTTGGAACAATTTAAGTCTGTTCATAAAAACAAATATTCATTTAAGGATTTTGTAATGGAAGATATAGATAGTTATGATGAAATAATAAAAAAATTTCAGAATAAAAATAACAAAACATTAGAAGAAATAAAAAAAGATAGAAAATTATTGCGAGAATGCATAATAGAAATAAAAGAAAAGACAGGATTATCTTATTACAAAATCAGTATAAAAATGAAAATAGGGAAGCACAAAATGTATAATTTATTAAGCTAAAGACTATCGAAAATGCTGTGTAAATTGTATATATTACCAATTAATAATGACAAAAATTATTAAATATTGTAATTAAAAAAGGGGAAAAGTGACGCGTCCCCTTTTCCCCTTTTAGCAAAAATTTTTTCTCCAAATTAGGGTGTTTCATATTTATGATACTGTTTAATAATTTCTAGTTCTATTGTAGAATTTGTAAATTTACTTTTATGTGTTATACTCCATGGAGTATTTTTTCTATGAGTTAAGTCTACTAATTGTGCTGCACTTAAATTACCATATTTTTTTAATGTATTATCGATACTAATTATTTTTTCTGTACCATCTTTAGCAAATAAAATTCTACTTTTTGCTGGCATTTCTGAAACAGTAGTATCTATATCATACTTTTTCTCATCTATAAGGTTATATTTATATTTTTTATATTTTTTATATACTGTATTAATAACTGGTCCATATTTAAAAGCATATATTTTATCTTCAAATAATTTTTTATCAGTATCACACAAATAATCAGCAAAGCATAGATAAACTAATTTCTGTAATTTTAGTTGTGTACATTTTATTTTTGAAAGTATATATTTTGCAATATCTACTCCTTCCAATTCTCTATCTAGTTTAATAAGTCCTATAAAAGTATTAATTTCATCAATAACGATAATATCTTTAAAAAAGTGGTCAGCTTTACAAACTGATTCCCAATCCTTATCTTCAGTTTGTATCATATGAGTTGAAATAGATACGTCGTTTCCACATTCTGTAATAATTTTATCTAGAGTTTCTTTAAGTTTATGTTTCATGTCTTCTTGCGAAGAAACAATAAAATCTAAAGCAATTCTTGTACCTAAATTATATGAACTACTCATAAATATAAAATGTGTTACCATTATATTTTATCTCCTTTATTTTCAATTTCCCATTTAATGTAATCTTGTTTGTATATCTCATGTGAAATAATATTATTTATTTCATCACACTTATTCCAAACCTGCAATTCCCATTGAAAAGCATAATTTCCATTTCTAAAATATATATGGGTGGCTTTATATCCATTATTAGATGAATCTATACATTTCAAATTACTGTATTTAGTTTTAATAAGATTAGAAACCATATCAAAAGTTAATTTTTCTGAACTAATTATTCTGATTCCAAATAAATCATTAAAACATTTACTAATTGGAACTTTTCCATTCTCATGTTTTTTTATATAATTATTAATTTTAAGTTCAATAGAATTTTTTGCTTTAGTTCTAAAATTAATTTTAATAGTTTCTGTATTAAAACGCAACAAATTAAATACTAGTTGAATATTATTTTGATTTATAAATTCTCTATAATTTACAATTGAATCAAGTATTGGTTTATTATCTAGTAAATCGCAAATCAGGTTATCCTTTAAATTAGTTCTAATATAAAGACTACTTTTTTCCCATTTCTGAGTTAATTTAATATATTCAGTTTGTATAAAATTAATTAAATTATCTAATTCAACTAACATATATAATTATTCCCTTAACTATTATATCATATAAATTTAATTTTGTGTTAATATGTTTAATTTTAGAACAAATGTTCTAAAATGTCAATATATTTTAAAAAAATATAAAATTCTGGCAAAGAAATTTTTCCTTTGCCAGAATTTTTATCTAATTACTATATTATAAATCTTATTCTTTACATATATTTCTTTTACAATAGTTTTTCCTTCTAATAAATTTGCAACTTCGCTATGAGCTTTTTCTTTTACAATATCTTCTTCACTGTCTAAAGCTATTTTTATAGTAGCTTTTACTTTACCATTTAATTGAATAGGAATTTCTATTTCTGAATCTATTGTTTTTGACTCATCATATTTTGGCCAAGAGGATTCGCAAATTGGTTTAAACCCTAAAGATTCATTTAATTCTTCTGTAATATGAGGAGCAATTGGGTTGAGCAAAGTAAGTAGTAAATGATATTCGTCTTTTGTAATACTCTTTTCATCATCAAGGCTATTTGCTAAAATCATTAAGCTTGATACCGCTGTGTTATATGCCATTGTTGTTAAATCATTTTGTACTTTTTTAATAGTTTTATGAATTATAGGTTCTAATTTTTTAGAATATCCTTCTCCAACTCCAACTTTATCTTTCAAACGAATAACTTTATCTATAAAACGCTTACAACCTCTTAAAGAATCTGTACTCCAAGGAGCATCTTGAGTGTAATCTCCCATAAACATTTCATAAATTCTTAGGGTGTCTGCACCATATTCTTGTACTATATCATCTGGATTAATTACATTTCCCTTAGATTTACTCATTTTTTCGTTGTTAGAACCTAAAACCATACCATGACTAACACGGGTCCATATCATTTCTTTTTTAGGAACTAAACCAATGTTATATAAAAATTGAACCCAAAATCTTGCATATAGTAAATGTCTTGCAGTATGCTCCATTCCTCCATTGTACCAGTCAACTCTGTTCCAATATTTCATAGCATCCATTGAAGCGAATTCTTTATCATTATGAGCATCCATAAATCTTAGAAAATACCAGCTAGAACCAGCCCAGTTAGGCATAGTATCTGTTTCTCTTTTTGCAGGTCCTTTGCAATGTGGACAAGTAGTGTTGACCCAGGTCTTAATATTTGCAAGTGGGCTTTCCCCATCTTCCGTAGGTTCATACTCAGCTACGTCAGGAAGAAGCAAAGGTAAATCCTTTTCATCCATTGGTTGCCATCCACACTTCTCGCAATAAATCATTGGAATTGGTTCTCCCCAAAATCTTTGACGTGAGAATATCCAATCTCTCATTTTATAATTATTTACACGTCTTGCAATTCCTTTGCTAACTAACTTTTCAGTAATTGCCTCTTTTGCTTCTTCAACTGTAAGACCGGTAAATTCTTCAGAATTTATAAGCCTGCATCCTTTACCTAAATAATCATGTTTTTCAAATGCACTCTTGCTTGTATCTCTACCATCAATAACCTGAAGCATTTCTAAGTTATGTTCTACAGCATATTCAAAGTCCCTTTGGTCATGACTAGGTACAGCCATAACAGCACCTGTTCCATAGTCACCTAAAACAAAATCACCTAAGAAAATAGGAACTTCTTTGCCATTAACAGGATTAATAGCCATAATTCCTTCAACTTTGCAACCAGTTTTTCCTTTATTTAATTCTGTTCTATCCATACTAGATTTTTTTGCTGTTTCTTTAATATAGTTATTAACTTCTTCTTTGTTTTTAACTCTAGGCATCAATTCTTTTATAAGTTTTCCATCTGGAGCAATAACAAAAAATGTAATACCATAAACTGTCTCAATACATGTTGTAAAAATTGAAAATTGTCCTCCACCAACGATTTGCACATCTAATTCAACGCCAGTTGATTTACCAATCCAATTAATTTGACCAAGTTTTACTCTCTCTGCAAAATTAGTATCATCAAGTCCTTTTAGTAAATCTTCTGAATAATCACTCATTCTAAGCATCCATTGTGATTTTTCTTTTTGAACAACAGTGCTTCCACATCTTTCGCAAACTCCACCTGCTGAGTCCTCATTAGATAAAACAGATTTACAAGTAGGACACCAGTTAACAGGAATTGTATCTTTATATGCCATTCCGTGTTTATAAAATTGTAGGAATTGCCATTGTGTCCATTTATAATATTCTGGATCTGTTGTAGAAAATTCACGAGACCAATCAAACGAAAAACCTAGATTTTTCATTTGACCTTTAAAAGTCTTAATATTTTCTTTTACAGCATCTTTTGGATGAATATGATTCTTAATTGCATATTGTTCAGCAGGAGCTCCAAATGCATCCCATCCCATTGGATATAAAACATTATATCCTTGCATTCTTTTCATTCTAGCAAGAGCATCTTGTGCAGTATAACTTCTTACATGACCAACATGAAGTCCTGCTCCAGAAGGATAAGGAAACTCTACTAATATATAGTAAGGCTTTTTCTTATCACCAGTAACTGCCTTAAAAGTTTGTTTTTCATCCCAATAATTTTGCCATTTTTTTTCAATTTCTTTATGATTATATTCCATAAAAAACCTCCAATCATTTTAAATTAAATTTTTCTACAAATATTTTTAATGTATTAATATGTTCATTTTTGATATTTAGATTGAATTAAATTATTTGGCATAAATTTAAATTCCTTTATTCTAATTCAATCCAAAATCTTTCAAATTCAAGTATCCCCAATAAATATTGGTAAGATTATATAACAAAAAACAAAATAAATAAAGCAAAAACTGTTAATTTTTATAAATTTCTGATATAATAACTACGATAGATATATGTATAAATTGTAATTTGTTTAATTGTTTTTCTTTTGCAATAGTTATAACATTTTATATTAATATTTCTAACCTCACATGCTGGCGCGGGATGTTGCCTACGAAGTCACTACCTCGGTATCCAAAATATTAATATAAAATGTTATAACTATTGCCTAAACAAATGTCATCAATCAAACAACAATTTATTAAACAATAAAGTAAAAGCTTTATTTTATCAGGAGGTAGATATGAAAGTAGGATTAGCTTTATCAGGTGGAGGAATAAGAGGCGCAGCACATATTGGAGCTATTAAGGCACTTGAAGAAAATGGAATAAAAATAGATGCAGTTAGTGGAACATCTGCTGGGAGTATGGTTGCTGCATTATATGCAATGCGTTATACAACAGATGAAATAATAAAAATATTTAATTATTTTTCAAAATCTGTTATGGCAATATCTCCAAAAGATATATTTTATGGGATGAAAGAAGTAAGAGGGGTAAGATTAGGAGGAATTACTTCGAGTCGTAATATAGAACTTGCAATTGATGAAGCTGCAAAAATAAAGAAAATAAAAAATATAAAGGATTTGGAAATGCCTATAGCTATTCCTACAACAGACTTAATAACAGATAGAGAAATAATATTTACAAACTGTGAAGATGCAAAGGGCAAGAAATACATACACGATATAGAGATTGGAAAAGCAGTAAGAGCAAGTTCAACATTTCCTGGGATGTATGCTCCATTTGAATATAATAAATATCAATTTGTGGATGGAGGAATATTTAATAATTTACCAACTGAAGAAACTAGAAAGTTGGGAGTAGATAAAGTAATATCAATAAAATTTAAATTCAGAACACCAAGAAAACAAAATACAATATATAATATAGCCATGAAATCTTTGGATATAATGACAGAAAATTTAATTAAAGAATCTATAAAGGCAAGTGACTATGTAGTGGAAATTGATTTAAGAGATGTAAAACCTTTTAGTATAAGCAAACTAGAATTTTGCTACAAAGAAGGTTATATGCAAACATTAGATAATATAATAAAAATAAAAAAAGCATTACAATAAATGGTCGTTTGTAATTAGTCTAATCATTAAAAATTCAACAAATGGAATTTGTCACATTTTGTTGAATTTTTTTAATGAATTATAATTTATTTCTTGAATTCAGATAAAATTTATATTTTTTTCAATTATTTTCCAAAAAAAATAAAAAAACTATTGAAATCACTTGAAAAAGTTTACATAACCGTTTATAATAATTATATAGAGATGTTTTAATAGTTCAAAAACACAAGAAACAAAAATGTCATGAAAATGTAATTTTTGTAAACCTATTGTGTGTATTTTGTATTTCCGTATGTATTTTTATAACCAAATAAAGGAGCAAGAAAAAAACATCTATTGACAACAAAAGATAAAAATGTAAAAATAATGCTATATTAATATAAATATAACCATAAAACTAAATTTTATTTGGGAGGAACAAGATATGTTTAATCTAAAAAATTCAAATACAGGAAAGATAAGAGTTAAAATGTTAGCTACATTGTTAGTAGTAACATTAACATTTGCTAATTTTGCATTACTTCGGTTCTTATGTAGGAAAAGCAATAGCAGCAGAAATTGACTTATCAAATCAAGGCAATGAAACGAATAGTAAAAATGTAAAATTTGAAGTGTATCTTGATGAGAATGATAAAAACGTAAGAGAAAAATCTGCATCAATAGACTCAGAAATGAAATTATGTGTATCAGCGAACGTACAAGGTGGAGGATATTTAAAAGATCCTGTAGTAGAACTTGTAGATACAAATTTCAGATTTAAAAATAATACAGAAGTAACAAAGTTTAATTTAGGTTCAATACAATCAAATAAAGGAATATCAGTATCAGTTCCAATAATAGCAAAAAAAGATGAATCATATAAATTAAACTTATTAGACATGCAAAGCCAAATAAAATTAACAGGAGAATATATAGATGAAAATGGAAATGTTACAGATATTGATACAACTAAAGCAATAAAAACAACATGGACTTTAGATGAATTAACACAAGATAACATTTCATTAAATCAAGAAGTAATTACAAATAAAATATATAATCTTGATGGAGCAAATAAAAGAATAGTTCAAATTTTAGTAACATCAAATGTTCAAGGAAATAGTGCTCCAGTAAAATCTAGTTTAATAGAAGTAGAAAATCCAGAAATAGGAATGGAACCAGAAAAAGTAAAAGTAGCAGGATATACTACTAAAGCTACTAATGGAAAAACATGCTTAGAATTTGCAGATGGAGAGAACAGCAAATGGGAATATAATTCAGAAGAAGGAAAAACATATATACAAGTATTAAACAATCCAAATGAAGATAATGTTGTTACATGGGCAAAGAATAGTGAAGATAAATTTGTAGTTACATATATATATGATGAGAGTGTAGAAATGCTTCCATTTATTTCTAATGTAAAAAGCAAAACAGAAATTTATGGAAAAACATCAGGAGCAATAGAAAAAACAAATACAATTACATTAGAAGAATTAGATGATATTGGAGATATAGTAAAACTAGAGAATAAAATAACAAATAATATATATAAAGGAAAAATGTATATTGGAGAAGATACAAATTATAAAACAGCATCAAAAATATATGTACCATACAGTGAATCAGCAGGTAATATAGTTCTTGAAGACAATGATGACCAATTAGAAGGAATATCTACATATTATAAAACAACAAAAATAAACAAAGCAGATGCTTTAAAAGTATTAGGACAAGAAGGAACAATAAAAGTATATAATGCAGAAGATAGAACTACACCAATTAAAGAAATATCTTTATCAGAAGAAATCGATGAAGACTATTTTGTAGTTTCTTATGATGAAAATGTAAACAAAATAGTAGTAGAGATGAGTAAAGCAGAAGCAGAAGGAACAATAGAAATCATAAATGATAAAGCAATAAAAGTATCAGACACAGATATAGTTTCAGAATTAAAAGAATTAAAATCAAATGAAACATTAATAGTAAAAGATGTAAATAATAATATAATGGTAAATTCTAGTGTTGAAAGCAAAGCAAAATTAGTAGAACCAAAAACAAAATTTGATGTATCATTAGATAAAACATCAATATCAGCATTAAGTGAAAATAATGTAAGAATAACAGCAGACCTAATATCAAAAGATGAAAGCAATAAACTTATGGTAAATCCAACAATAAGTATGGAATTACCAAAAGAAATAACAGAAGCATCAATAGAAAGTATAACACCTGTAGTAGGAAGTGATGAACTTAAAATAAAAGCTTATAATGTAGCAACAAATGACGCAGGAAATAAAGTAATAGTAATTGAGTTAGAAGGAGAACAAACAAGTTATTCTTCAGATACAGCAACTGTAGTTATAGATACAAAATTAAAAACAGATGCATTTATGGCAGATAAAGATGTAGAAATAAAATCTACAATTATTAACGATGAAGATACAGCACAAAAAACAAATCCAATATCAATAGTATCTAAATCAGGATTAGTAACAAAATCTACTATTAAAGTAGGAAAGAATGTAACAGAAAAGGTAAATCAAACTACTGTAAAAGTAGATGCAAAAGAAAATGAACAAATAGATGCAAGTACAGCAATTATAAACAACTACGAAGGAGATATGTCTAACCAAACAATAATAGGAACTATTCCAGAAGAAGCTGTATTAAGTTCTACAGTTACAACAAATATAAAAGAAGCAAAAGTCTATTACTCAGAAGAAGCAAATCCACAAGCAAATTCAGACAGTTGGAAAACAGGAGCAAAAAAATTAGACAGCATAAAATCATTTAAAATAGAAACAGAAAGTGATATAAAACAAGGAGCAGAAGTTGCAATAAACTATAAATATGATATAAAAGCAGAAACTGCGCAAGAGAGTACAATAAAAATAAGTGGAACAGTTGACGAAAGTGCAAAACAAGAGACATTAAAATTAATAACAAATCCAGATAATACACAAGAACAAACAACAGAAGCAACAAAATCAGGAGAGACAACAAGTGCAGAGAAATTATCTGTACAAGTTATAGCTGTAGCAGGTGGAAAAGAAGTTGCAAATAATGCAGAAATAAATAATGGACAAGTATTAAAATATAAAGTTAAGGTAACAAATACATCAGCAGAAACTTTAAATAATGTAAAATTAAAAGCAACTATAAAAAATGGTGTATTCTATGACTTAGTAAGAGATGGATCTATTATAGATTATTCAGTTGATGAAAATGGAGACTTAATTTATCCAGATGGAAAACCTACTTATATTTATGACGAAGTAAAAGATAGCGATAATAAAGAATTTGCTATATTGAAAAGTTTAGGAGCAGGTGAAACAAAAGAATTTGAATATCAGGTTGTAGCATATATGGGAGAAGGAGAAGACAAAAATAAATTTAACAACAATATTTTAATTACAGCAGATGATATGAATGATATAACTATAGAGGATGCAAAAACAATAAAAGAAGCATCTTTAGCATTAAAATTAAAATATGGATATAACGAAGAGGTAAAATCATATAGTAGTGATTCAACTGAATTTATGTTAGAAGCAAGTAATTTAACAGATTCGCAATTACAAAATGTTAATTTAAAAATTAATTTACCAGAAGAATTCGATTGTGATACAGAAAATCAAATATATATAGATGATGATGAAAATGTTACAATATCTAAAAATAGTAATCAAATAAACGTAATGATTAAAACTATAGAACAAAATAGTACTCAAAGTATTAAAGTAAAATTATTAACAAAAGATATGCCATACGATGAACTTGAAAGAAGTGTAACATTAAGAATGACTGGAAATGTAGGAACAAATAGTACAGAATATGTATCAAATGATTACACATTAAAACTATTACAAGGAAAGTCACATATTACAGCAAACTTAATATCAGATAAGATGGGAGAAACTTTAAAAGAAGATGACATAATTACATATACTGCTGATATAAAAAATGACGGATATGTAGATGTAACAGACGCTTATATAGAAGACAAACTTCCAGATGAGTTAAATGTAATAAGTGCAAAAGTACAATATAGTGATGGAACAGAAGAAGATGCTGTTTTATTAGAAGATGACCATATATTTACACAAGTATTTATAAAAGCGCAAGATTCAGTAAAACTAATTATAAAGGCAGAAGTCTTTACAGTACCAGAAGATATAAATAGTGTATCTAATAAGGTAACTATTACAGGCGGAAGAATTCATACAGCCGAAACAGAAGAATTAGTAAATAAACTAACTTTGGAATCAGATTTAGATAATCCAGAAGACCCAGATAATCCAAACAATCCAAGTAATCCAGAAAACCCAACTGATCCAAGTAATCCAAACAATCCATCAGATCCAAGTAATCCAAGTAGTCCAACCAACCCAGAAAATCCAGGAGATGATGAAAATAAAGAAGGAACAAATAGTATTTCAGGATTAGCATGGCTAGATGAAAATAAAGATGGAGTAAGAAACGAAAATGAAAAGGTACTTCAAGCAATAAAAGTAATATTATTAGATAAAGAAGGAAAAGAAGTATCAAGCGTTTCTACATCACTTACAGGAACATATAAATTTGCAAATATAGAACAAGGAGAATACACAGTAGTATTTGAATATGATACATCTAAATATGCTGTAACAAAATATCAGGCAACAAGTGCAACAGAAGAAACAAATTCAGATGTAATTTCAAAACAAGTAGAAATAAATGGAGAGACTAAAACTGCTGGAATAACAGATACAATAAAATTAGCAGGAAAAGACGTAAGCAATATAGACATAGGATTAATAACAAATGCAAAATTTGATTTAAGATTAGATAAATATGTAAGCAAAGTAGTATTAACAAACGACTCAGGAACTAGTACATATGAATACGAAGATACGAATCTTGCAAAAGTAGAAATATCAGCAAAAAGAATAGCAGGAACAGTAATGATGATAGAATATGACTTAAAGGTAACAAACGAAGGAGATGTAGATGGCTATGTTGGAGATGTAATAGACTACTTACCAGATGGATTAGTATTTACATCAGAAACAAATAAAGATTGGTATTTAGACGGAAGTGGAATGTTACACAATAAAACATTATCAGAGCAAGTAATAAAAGCGGGAGATACAAAAACTCTAACATTAGTATTAACAAAAACATTAAAATCAGATAGTACAGGAACAATAGATAATATAGGTGAAATAGGAGAAAGTAGCAATTTACAGGGAATAAAAGACTTTGATTCAACAGCTGGTAACAAACAATCAGGTGAAGACGATATAAACACAGCAAGTTTAATTGTATCAATAGCAACTGGTTCACCAATAATGTATATTGGAATAGTAATTGGAAGCGTACTGGTATTAGGACTAGGAATATACATTATAGATAAAAAAGTTCTGGAAGAAAGAATATAGAAGGGGGGATTGATGATATGAATAAAAATACAAAAACAATAACAAAAATTATAATGATAATATTGATAACTTTAGGAATATTATTAGTTCTTCCTACATTATCAAAAGCATCTAATACCAGTACTTTTGACCGAACTTTTAAAACCCGTGAGTATTCTTCTAACGTTTCTGGTGCTATAAAAGAGTTTACGTTGCTTAAATTGGATAAAAATTCTTTCTATGAATTAGCTTGGGAATTGTTGAATCATGATAGTATCGAAAGTTTTGATAACGATGAAACGATGGATTGCGGCAGGTGGAATAAAGACAACTGTAAGGTGACTTTGGGCGTTTATAATGCTTTGTATGGTACTACTGAAAGATGTTCTTATTACTCGGATAATAACCATGATGGTATATACGAATTCAATCTAAATGATGAAGGCCTAAGCTATTGGACTCGTGAAGGTTGGTACCTAGTTGGGGGAGGTGTTGTCGGTCCTACATACTATGTTCCTAATATCTTTTGCACTCACCCTGATCAGGCAAGTAATAAATATAATGGAGAAGATTCTGAACATATTATATTATATAAAATAGATATATATAAAGATAAAGTAACTTGTCATGTTAATAATGATGGAAATCATACGTCGAAGAATCCTAGTGAAGCGGATCTTGAAATATTGCAAAATTGGTGTGAAATTTTATATAAAGCAACTAATGAAGTACAGTATACTTGGCCTAGTAAATTGCATATTCCTAATCCAGAGCCGGGTGTTCGTACGATACCGGATAATATTATGACACCGGGTAGTCAGCCGGATTCGAATGATAAAAGTTCGCCTTCATTGTACGATTGTCAGTTATATACTGTTGAAAATATTGAGGCTATAGAAAAAGCTATTGAACAGACTACTGGAATAAAAGATGTTGATTTGGGTAGCTCTAGTGATCCATTAAAAGATTTTGCAATAGGACAAAATTTACGTGCAAATATTAAACCAAGTAGTGATACAGATAAAAATTATCATGCTAGAATTTATTTTATTTTCGATAAGACTAATATGAGTCAAGCTAGAATGGTATTTAAAGTTGATAAAGAATATAATCCAAATGTTGAACTTAGTTTAAAGAAAGAGGACTTTAAAGGTACGGCATTAAAAGATGCAAAAATCACTTTAACTGCGGGTGATAATGTAAAAAGTATTAGTAATAAACAGTTGACGAGTGATAAAGATGGAAATTTTGATAAAGTAACAGTAAAAGCAGAAAAAAATACAGGAACTTTTAAGATTAAATTAAAAGAAACTGCTCCAACAGGATATTTAGGACTACAAGAAGAAGTAACTTTAACAGTAAGTTATGATACAAAAACAGGAAAAGTTACAAACATAGATAGCAGTAATACTACAAATGTACCAAATGTATCAGAGAATGCAAATGTTAAAATTATAACAATAAAGAATAAACGTATAATAAATAGCTTAACATTATTAAAATTAGATTCAGAAACTGGTAAAACATTAGCAGGAGCTGAATTTAAGATAACATTAACAAATGTTGAATCTATAGGAAGTTATAGCGTAGGAGGAAATAAATCAGGTAGCATAACAATAACTGGTATAAAAACTGATTCTGATGGAAATTTAAAGGTAAATGACTTAGTAATAAATGATGAATCAAAACCAGTTAAAATAACGATTGAAGAAACAGAAGCACCAGAAGGATACAAAAAAATAAATGGTAAAATTTATATTACATTAGAAAAAGAAGAAAACGGAGACTATAAAGTATGTAAAATAACAAAAGATGATACGGTTACTGAGGATGAATGTTTAGCTAGTACAAATGATAATCTTCCTACAGAAATAAATATTAGTTTAACAATAAAAAATATACCAATAAGTATTCCTTTAACATTGAAGAAAATAGATCATAATGGACAACCAGTTCAGGGAGCAACAATAACATTAGAAGGAAATGACAATGTAAAAGAAATAAAAGATAAGACAAAATTAACAAGTGATGCAAATGGAAGCTTTGGTAGTGTAAAAGTTTATCCAAACAAGAACAATGGAGAACTTAAAGTAAAAATAAAAGAAGCAGATATAAATGGATTCTCAGAAATAAAAGATACAATTTTAACTGTAAAATACAATACAGAAGATGGTAAGGTTACAAGCATAACCAGTGACAATGAAGATGTTACAATTGAGGTTAATAATGATGTAAATATCGTTACAGTTAAAGATAGACCAGAAATTTCACAACTAAGTTTAGAAAAAACAGATTCTCTAACAGGTGCGAAATTAAAAGGTGCTGAGTTTGATGTGACAATTACAGATGTTAAATCAGTTGGAGGAACAGCTGCATCAGAATCTGGAACTTTATCTCAAAAACTTACAACTGATGATAATGGACAATTAAAATTAGAAGATATAGTATTTGCTGATAAAAAAGGACAAATTTCTGTAACAATTAAAGAAACAAAAGCTCCTGAAACAGGTAGTGCAGATTATTACTATAGAGCTATAGAACCTATTACATTTAATATAAAATATGCTTTAAAGGATGGAAAAGCAACATTTACACTATTAGATAAAGATGGTAAAGAAGCTGCTAATAATCAACTAAGTATCGATGATAATACTGTAATAAGCTTAAAAGGAGATCAAGTAACTTTAAGTGTTAAAAACGTTCCAGTAATTGATTTATCAGGAATGGTATGGCTAGATGGTCAATCAGGAGTAAAAGATGTAGCAGGACCTAATGGCAAAAATGATAATGGTGAACCTGGTATGAATGACGTAATTGTTTCATTGTATAGTATAAAAGATAAAAAAGTAATTGCAGCACAGAGAACTGCAACAGTAGATGGATTAGCAGGACAATATAAGTTCGAAAATGTAGAGATGACAAATGAGGGATATAAAATATACTTTAGTTATGATGGAATAAACTATATAGAAACAAAAGCAACTAATACTGAGAATAAACAAAATTATGGAACAGATTCAAAAGCAGATGAAGTTAAGAGAACAGAATTTAATGATAAATTTAAAACTATAAGTAAAAATCAATCTAATGGTGGAGCAAAATTAGGTTACGATTATAATAGTCAGGAACATACATCTACTTTAAAAACAACAATAGATGGAAGAAACCCAGCAAATGAAGAATTTAAAGCAGATAATTATGATTCAGCAACAGAATTTAGAATGTCAGCAGAGACAAATGATACTTATAAGGTTACAACAACAGGCATAGACTGTGGACTTGTAAAAAAAGAATTTGACTTAAGCATAAGTACAGCTGCAAAAAGTGCAAGATTAGAGATTAATGAAAAATCAATAGAATATACTGAACAACAGATTTCCGATGGGGAAATGGATGATTTAGACTTAGATAATATATTAGATAATAAATCTTCAGACAATCAAAATATTATAGACAATTTGTATCTATATCAATCAGACTATAACTATAGAATAAAAGATTATATAACAGACACGAGTATAGATAATTCAGTAAATGGAGACAATGGAGCGGATGCGAATAAAGACGGAAATCCAGACTATGCTAATCTTAAAGAACTAGAAGCTTATGTCACATATAATGTTTTGCAAGAAGCCCATAATTATGTTGATGATTCTACTGTAAATGAATTTGTATACTATTATGATTCTGTGTATACACCATTCATAATAGATGGAAAAGAAATAAAAGAAGGAACTGGAGAATATACAGGAGAACACTATAACTTTAAGATTGAAAAAAACAAAATAACATTTACAAGTAACAATAATACTCCAAAAATAGAAGACAATGATAGTAGTGCTCCTTTAAGAGTGGAATTATTTTTAGAATTTAGAGTAAATAAAAATAAAGAAGGATATGTAGAATTAAAGGATTCGTGTAAGAATGTAGTAGAAATTACTAAATATTCTACAGATGATGGTGGATGGATAGATGTGGATTCTGCGCCAGAAAATACTGATATACAATTTAACCAAGATGGAACGCCATACATAAATAATTTCGACGAGGATGATGTACACGAATCAGAAGGACTTAAGATTTCTTTAAAAACTGAATCAAGAGCAATATCTGGAACTGTATTTGAAGATACAGATGGAGATGGAATTCTAAATAGCGAAAATGGTGCAGTAAATGATGCAATAGTACAACTTATAGAATTAAAAGACTTGTACACTGAGGATAATGAGTATGTTGGAACCTATGAATATATCTGGCAAGAAACAAGAAGTGGAAGCAACCAAGTCAAAACAACAACGAGAAATGGATATGAAGGAACAGGATATGAAAATAGTGTAACAGCAGGAAGTGGAATGTTCGAATTTAAAGACTTTATTCCAGGAAACTACATTATAAGATACATCTATGGAGACGGAAGAACCTATGATATAACCCTTGATGAATATAAAGATTCTGCTGAGAACATTAAGAAATATAACGGACAAGACTACAAATCAACAAAGGATGACAAATATACAGAAGAGTGGTTCAATGCTTCAAATTATGGTAATAATGCATCAGTAGCAAGAGATAACGAAGCAAGAAGACTAGAAGTAATGGCATACTCAAGCATGATTGATAAAGAAAATGGTACAGCATTAGAAAGAAGAGAAAAAGATGACTTACAAAAAACATGGATGGCAGCAGAAACATCAAAACTTAATGTACCAATAGACAATTCAAGTGAACCAACAGAAAAAAATACAGTTACATTTGAAAATATGAACTTTGGATTAGTAGAAAGACCAAAAACAGATATAGTTCTTGAAAAACACATAACAGGATTAAAAATCACACCAAGTGGAACAGGAGTACAACCAATAGTTGATGCAAGAGCTAGCATAGGCGATATACTAGGAAGTAATGAGATAAAAACAACAGGAGTAACTCAAGGACTTGCAACAAACAAATCAACAAGAGACAACAGAGGATTCTGGCAAGTAGCAACAGACATAGAAGAATTAACACAAGGTGCTCAATTAGAAGTAGAATATACTTATGTAATAAAAAATAACGGTACTGAGGACTACTTACTTAAGGCATTAGTAGACGAGTATAAAAGAAATCCAGAAGGATATAGTGCTTATTTAACTAACACGGCAGCTGGTATAAAAGATGGATTAAAAGGACACACAAACAAATATGGTGAGTATTTAGGACAATATTACTACAATGGAATTACTGATGGTTGTGAATTAGTACCAACAAGAATAGAAGCAAATGGATTAGAAGAAGCATTAAACAATGACTTATCATTTGACGATGGAACATCAGGAGAAGACTTTAAGAAAGCAAGTGAGTCTGTTGAAAAGAAAGTTTATGATACAAATGGAGCACCAAAAACAGAAAATATAGCAACAGTAATTCAAAATAGTTCAGCAAGTGAATTCTTAACACCAGACAATAACACAGATTACAGCAAAAAAGTAATATTAAGAAAAATATTATCAGCATCAACAGGCGGAGACCTTGGATCAAATATGCCAAGTTATATAGCAGAAATACTAAAATACTCAAATGCAGCAGGAAGAAGAGACATGGAAATAGTGCCAGCAAACTTAAGCTATGTACACAGTGACGATAACGAAATGACATTAAACAACAGTTGGTTATATGAAAAAGATGGAGAAACATATGAAACACAAGATGAAACTCAAATACCAGAAGGAGCAACAAATATAAGAGAAGCAAATGAAGAAGACGAATTCTGGGGAGAATCAATCATCATAACAAAACCAACAGGTGAAGATAGAATTACAGGAGTACAAATAGCAATAATAACAATAAGTTCTATCGCAGCATTAGGAGTAGGAATAGTATTAATAAAGAAATTTGCATTAAAAAAATAACATAAAAATAGCATAAATTAAATTCAACAAAAGGGAGCAGCACCCTTTTGTTGAATTTTTTTCCTTTTTTGGACGGACTAGATTTAGACAAAAAATATAAGTTTTAAGACGAATCAAATTTAGACAACAGAATTTTATGATTATATTATTAAAATCTTATATAAATCATTACAGAAATTGACATATTATGTAAATAGTGGTACAATATATTTAGCAAACTTAGAAAAGTTTGACTAAATTATATTACGGAGGTAAAAAGTGATGAGAAAGAATGAAAAGGATGCCCTGAAAGAAATCTTGGCAATTTGCCGGGAGAACGAGGTAGATCTCGTAAAGCTTTTGGAAACCGCAGTTGCAGAAGATTCAATGGAAGATTCGATGGAAAGGGAAGATGATAAATCTAACCTCGAAAAAGAAATTACCGAAATCCTAAAGGAGATTGGTATTCCAGCGAGTATAAGAGGATTTCGATACATAAGATATGCTATTATGTATTCGATTGATAATAAAGATGCGCTGAATGGCATAACTAAAGTTTTGTATCCTCAGGTAGCCGAAAAATTTGGTACAACTCCTATAAGGGTTGAAAGGGCTATCCGACATGCTATTGAAGTTGCATGGGACAGAGGTAGCACTAAAGTATTACACAAATATTTCGGCAACACCATTTCCTTAGGAAAACCTACAAATTCAGAATTTATCGCGATGATAGCCGATAATATTAAAGTCGGCTAAACTCCAAAAAAGGACTCCAGTTATAACACTGGAGTCTTCATTTTTTTTCCTTTTTTGGACGGACTAGATTTAGACAAAAAAGATATGAGTTTTATTGTGAACATCTTTAAAATTTGAATATAAATATTAAAAACTGATATAATAAATATTGTTGGAAGATATTGTATGCAAAAAGTGATTGTGATATAATCACATTAAAACGAGGGGCATACCTCAATCTATGAGAAATACTTCGTATGCGTCCTACAAACCTTGTAAAAGACTTTATATTACAAATGATAGAAAGGAGAATATTATGTCAGAATACGAAAGCTTAAAAGAAAAGTTATTTAATAATAAAGTATGTGGATGGGAAACAGTTAGTGAGGGAGAAAAACAAAAAATAAATACATTTGGAGATGAATATATATACTTTTTAAATAAAGCAAAAACAGAGAGAGAAGCAGTTAAGTTTGCAAGAGAAGTATTACAGAAAAATGGTTTTATAGATTTAAGACAAAAAATGGTTTTAGAACCAGGAGATAAAGTATACTATGTAAACAGAGAAAAAAGCATTTATATTGCAGTAATAGGAACTGATCCTTTAGAAAGTGGATTAAATATTATAGGAGCACATATTGACTCACCAAGGTTAGACTTAAAACCAAATCCATTATACGAAGATACAGGTTTTGCATATTTAAAAACACATTATTATGGTGGAATAAAGAAATATCAATGGACAACAATTCCATTGAGTATTCATGGAGTAATTGTTAAAACAAGTGGAGAAAAAATAGAAGTAAATATAGGTGAAGATGAAACAGATCCAATATTTACAATAACAGATTTATTACCACATTTAGCACAAGATCAAATGGAAAAGAAACTAAAAGAAGGAATTTCAGGAGAAGATTTAAATCTTTTAATTGGAAGTATTCCATATGGAGATGAAAAAACATCTGAAAAGGTTAAATTAAATATATTGAAATTATTAAATGAGAAATATGGAATAACAGAAAAGGACTTACTAAGCTCAGAAATAGAATTAGTACCTGCATTCAAAGCAAGAAGCTTAGGGTTTGATAGAAGTATGGTAGCAGGATATGGTCAAGATGATAGAGTATGTGCATATGCGGAAATAAGAGCAATGCTTTCTGTGCACAATCCTAAAAAAACAGCAGTATGCATATTATCAGATAAAGAGGAAATAGGAAGCATGGGAAATACAGGAATGGAATCACATGTATTTGATACATTTATTGCAGAACTATTAAACAAAAGAGGAGAAAATAGACCTAATTTATTAGAAAAAGTATTTTGCAACTCAAGAATGTTATCAGCAGATGTAGATGCAGCACTTGACCCAATATACGCATCAGTATCAGAAAAGAATAACGCATCATTATTAGGACATGGAATAGGATTTAACAAGTATACAGGTTCAAGAGGAAAATCAGGAGCATCAGATGCAAATGCAGAATATGTAGCGGAAATAAGAGCAATGTTAGAAGCAAACAATATAGCATATCAAATAGGAGAACTTGGAAAAGTAGATGTAGGCGGAGGCGGAACTATTGCATATATTCTAGCAAATAAAGGAATAGATGTAATAGACTGTGGAGTACCAGTATTATCAATGCACTCACCATATGAAGTAACAAGTAAATTTGATATATACGAAAGCTATAGAACATACGAAGCATTCATGAAATAAATAAAATAAGTGCAAAAGGGGCCTGGCCCCTTTTGCACTCATTTGGGGGTATTTGTATTATGGGCAAATTAAGCAAAGAAGGGATTTGATACAATGCCTCGAGCAAAAAGACATTTAGTAAATGGTGGAATTTATCATATAATGATAAGAGGAGTAAATAAACAGATAATCTTTAATGATGATAAAGATAGACAAATGTTTATTAGGATAATGAATTATTGTAAGAAGAAATATGATTGTAAAATTTACGCATATTGTTTAATGAATAATCATGTACATATATTATTCAAAGATAAAGAATTTATGATTAGTGACTTTATGCATGATATTGCTTATATATATGCAGAAAATTTTAATAAAAAATATAATAGAGTAGGACATTTATTTCAGGATAGATTTAAAAGTATAAATGTTTATAATGACAATTATTTGTTAAGACTTATAAGATATATACATAGAAATCCAGAAAAAGCAGGTATATGTAAAACAGAAAAATACAAGTGGAGTAGTTATAAAGAATATATTTATAGACCTAATATCATAGAAAGAGAAAAAATTTTAAATAAATTTCATAGTAATAAACAAATAGCAATAATCAAATTTAAAGAATTTATATCTGACAACAGTCAGGAAGATTTAGATAGAATATATGCAAAAGAAAAGCTAAGAGATGACGAAGCAATACAACTTATAAAGGATATAACTAAATTAAAAGAAATTTCAAAAATAAAGCATTATAAAAAAGAAAAAAGAAATGAGATTATTAATAAAATTTTAAAAACAACAAATATAAATAAAACTCAAATTGCAAGAATTCTTGAAATCAGTAGAAATTTTAAAGACATGATGTAAAAAAAATCCGGTGCAAAAGGGGCCTGGCCCCTTTTGCACCGGAAACGACAGAATTCTACAAATTATATAAATTGTTATCAATACATAGTTTTGCTCTTGATGCTGTTTTTTCATCAGATGCTAGAGCGTTTTTTAGAAATTCGGGATGTGATATTAAAAATTTTCTCATTGTTTCGTCTGGATTTTCATAGAAATTTTTTAACATATCAAATTGATTTTTATTTATTATATTCATATTAAGTGCATTTTTGAATAGGTTTTCATCTATGTTAATAATAGATAAGGATTTTACATTTTCGTGTTCTAATTTTTCTTTTCCACCTTGCATCCTATCTACAACAACTGTACTCCAAACAATTTCTGCTCCTAAACTTTTTATTGCTGGAATCCAGGCTCTTAAGTAACTAGATGCTTCTGTGATTAAATCAGCTACGTGTAGCACTTTAGAATTTTTAACATCAGATTTATTAATTTCTTTTTCGAAAGTACTATCGTTTATCACTATGCTTAAGTCTTTATATATTGTGATATGTGGTTTTGAAAGTAAGTTTGCAATTATGTTAGAAAAGAACCAATCTCTTCTTTCACCACCTGAAATATAATCTATTTCGTCTACATTAATATTTTCTTTAATAAATTTAATCATTTCATTAATTACAGTTTTATAAATTTCATTTTGCTTATAATGATTGTATGTTTTTTCGAAAACTTTACTAGGAAGGGTTGTCTTATTTTCTTTTTCTGAATCAATAAATTTTAATAAATCTACTGCATCTTGCTCGCTTCCATAAAGAAAATGTGTGTTTATATAGTATGGACCTATTTTTCCAGAAGTATACCAAAATGGTTTATTATCTGGACAAATTTTTAAAGCATTTGTTTGAAATAAATATGATTCTAAATTATTCATATAATTACCTCCAGTTATTTTCTTAAATAATAAATCAAAAATCGAATAAAGTCAAATAAAAACCTTGAAAAAATTGCTATAAAATGATAATATTGTAAAAATGGTAAAAGGAGGGTGAAAAGTGACAATATTATTAAAAAATGGTAAATTAATAGACTATAAAACGCAAACCAATGATTATTTTGACATTTTTATCGAAAACGAAACTATCAAAAAAATATCAAAAAACATTGATATACAAGCAGATAAAGTTATTGATTGTACTAACCTATTTATTATACCGGGTATGATAGATATGCATTGTCATTTAAGAGAACCTGGATTTGAATATAAGGAAACTATAGAAACTGGAATGAAAAGCGCTGTTAAGGGTGGATTTACTTCTATTTGTCCAATGCCAAATACGAAGCCAGCCTGTGATAGTGTTTTTATTTTGAAAAAAATACAGATGGAAGCAAAAAGAGTGGGAATTTGTAATGTGTTTCCATATGCTAGTGTGACAGTTGGAGAAAAAGGAGAAGAACTAACAGATTTTGAAGCTTTAAAAAGTGCAGGTGCAATAGCATTTTCAGATGATGGCATGCCTGTTGTAAGCAGTAAGATTATGAGAGAAGCAATAATTAAATCAAATGAATTAGGCACATTTGTTGCATCACATTGTGAAGATAAAGAACTAGGTAAGGGAGCTATAAACAAAGGTAAAATATCTGAAAAGTTAAATGTAGAAGGAGTTTATCCTGAGGCAGAAATATTAATGGCTGCAAGAGAAATAGAACTGGCAGAAATAAACAAGAAGCATGCACATATATGCCACATAAGTACAAAAGAAAGTGTTAATATGATTAGAGACGCTAAAAAAAGAGGAGTAAATGTAACTTGTGAAACTTGTCCACATTATTATAGCTTTACAGAAGATGAAGTATTAGTGTCTGGAACAAATGCAAAAATGAATCCACCACTTAGAACAAAAGAAGATTTAGACGCAATAGTGGAAGGACTAAAAGATGGAACAATAGATAATATAATAACAGACCATGCTCCACATTCTGATGAAGAAAAAAATCAAGAGTTATCAAAAGCACCAAATGGAATAATAGGATTTGAAACGGCGCTTAGCGCAAGTATTACTAATCTTATTGATAAAGGATATATTAATTATTTGGATTTAGTAAGGCTTAGTTGTTACAATCCAGCAAAAATTCTAGGAATTGATAGAGGAGTAATAGAAGAAGGTAAGCCCGCCGATATTACAATATTTGATCCAAATAAAGAGTATGTATATACAAAAGAAATGATAGTGTCAAAATCAAAAAATACTCCATTTATAGGAAAGAAATTAAAAGGTGAAGTAAGATATACAATAGTAAATGGAAAAGTAGTTTATAATAAATAATAAAAAGGAGAATGATAAATATGAAAAATGCAATGGATAAATTGATTAATAAAGTAAAAGAAACAAATAATCCTACTGTTATGGGGTTAGATCCAAGGTATGATATGATACCAAATAGTATAAAATCTAAATATACAAAAGATATAAAAGGTGCTTGCCAGGCTATTTTAGAATTTAATAAAGGACTAATAGACAGCGTATACGATATAATACCTGCTGTAAAGCCTCAGATTGCATTTTACGAGATGTTTGGGGTAGAAGGCATAAAAGTATTTAATGAAACTTGTAAATATGCTAAAGAAAAAGGATTGTGTGTAATAGCAGATGTAAAAAGAGGAGATATAGGTTCAACAGCTGCAGGATATTCAAATGCTTTTTTAGGAAAGACTACTATAGGTGATGAAAAAGTATCAATATATGATGTTGATTTTGTAACAGTAAATCCATATTTAGGAATTGATGGGGTAAAGCCATTTATAGATGATTGTAAAGAATATGGAAAGGGAATATTTATTTTAGTAAAAACATCTAATAAATCATCTGGTGAATTGCAGGATTTAAAATTAGAAGATGGAACAACAATATATGAGAAAGTAGCAGATTTAGTAAGCTCTTGGGGAGAAGAGTTAGTAGGAGAGTACGGATATAGTAGTGTAGGTGCAGTAGTGGGAGCAACATATCCTATTCAAATAAAAGAATTAAGGGAAATCATGCCTAAAACATACTTCTTAATCCCAGGATATGGTGCACAAGGTGGAAAAGCAGAGGATATAGCATTAGGATTTAAAGATGGAATAGGTGGAATTGTAAATGCTTCAAGAAGCCTAATGGCTGCATATAAATCTGACAGATGGAAGGATGAATATTCAGATGAAGAATATGGAAAAGCAACAAGAGCCGAAGCAATAAGGATGAGAGATGAATTAAACAAAGAAATTTTAAAATAAATAATTTACTTTAAAAACCTTTTAGAAAGGAGAATAAAATGCCAGTACAATTACATGCTAAATTAATAAAAAAAGAACAATTAAAGGAAGATATATTCAAATTTTCTCTATCAGCAAAAGAGATTGTGGATATTGCAAAACCAGGTCAATTTATAGAGATAAGAGTTACAGAAGGAATTGATCCATTTTTAAGAAGACCAATTAGTATATATAATATGGATAAGAAAAATGGAATTTTAGAGATAATATTTAGAATTCAAGGAAGAGGAACAGAAATTTTATCTAAAAAAAAGGAAGACGATTTAGTTGATATAGTAGGTCCATTAGGATATGGAACATTTAAATTTGAAGAATATAAAAATATAGCAATACTTGGAGGAGGAATAGGTGTATTTCCTTTATACGAGCTTGCTAAAGAAGCTTCTAAGCAAATAAATGTAAATACATATTTAGGTTTTAGAAATAAGGAAGCGGTATTATTAGAAGAAGAGTTCGATAAGGTATCAAATAAATTAGTAATTACAACAGACGATGGAAGTTACAAAATACATGGCTTTGCAATAGACGAGTTAAAAAAGGATTTGGAAGAAGATAAAATAGAGGCAATATTTGCATGTGGACCATTACCACTACTTAAAGCCGCTCAAAGTTTGGCAAAAGAAAATAATATTCCATGCCAAATATCACTAGAAGAAAAAATGGGATGTGGACTTGGAGTGTGTTTAGGATGTGCAGTAGAAGTAGTAGATGGTGGATATCAGCATGTATGTAAACAAGGTCCAGTATTTGATAGTAATAAAGTAGTTATTTAAAATTCAACAAAAGTGGTATATTCGCTTTTGTTGAAAAAGAGGAGTTGAATTTATGAATACAGAAGTTAATTTCGCAGGTATTAAAATGAAAAATCCCGTAACAGTTGCGTCAGGTACATTTGGGTATGGGAGAGAATATAGTCAGTTTTTTGATTTAAGTAATCTTCGGTGGAATTATTACAAAGGGTACATCTTTAAAACCTAGAGATGGTAATAAACCATCTAGAATATACGAAACACCAAGTGGTATGCTTAATAGTATAGGACTTCAAAATCCTGGCGTAGAATATTTTATGGAATATGATTTACCATGGCTTAAAACTCAAAATGTTGCAATTATAGTCAATGCATGTGGAAGTACAATAGAAGATTATGTTGAACTTTGTAAAGTATTAAATAAAGCAGATATAGATGGTGTTGAACTTAATTTATCGTGCCCAAATGTTAAAGCAGGATGTTTAGCTTTTGGAACAACATATGAAGGTGTGAAGGAAGTTACAAGCCAAGTGAGAAAAGTTTTAGATAAACCGTTAATTGTAAAGCTTACTCCAAACGTTACGGATATAACACTTCCAGCGAAAGGAGCAGAGAATGCTGGGGCAGATGCAGTGTCATTAATTAATACATTACTTGGAATGAGTATTAATATAAATACAAGAAAGCCACATCTTGCTAATAATACAGGAGGACTATCAGGACCTTGTGTAAAACCAGTTGCAGTAAGAATGGTGTATCAAGTATCTCAGGCTGTAAATATTCCAATTCTTGGTATGGGAGGAATTATAAATGGAGATGATGCGATAGAATTTATGCTTGCAGGTGCATCAGCTGTATCTATAGGTGCTGGTAATTTTATAGATCCATATACTAGTGTAAATACGGTAAAAGGTATTGAAGAATATATGAAAAAGCATAATATAGAAAATATAAATGATATTGTAGGAAAAGTAGAAATGAATTAATTTATAAAAAATACTTGCAAAAAATAACAAAAAATGATAATATATTCACATATTAATATTAAAATAATAGATTTAAAAAAAACCCCTTTTTTTGGGAAACTTTTTTAAATCTATTTTTGTTTTTAAATTAGGAGGAAAATTTAATGAATACAAAGTATATTTTTGTTACAGGTGGAGTAGTGTCAGGACTTGGAAAAGGAATAACTGCAGCGTCACTTGGGAGGCTTTTAAAGAATAGAGGATATAAAGTTACAATCCAAAAAATGGATCCATATATAAATGTTGACCCAGGAACGATGAGCCCAATTGAACATGGGGAGGTTTTTGTAACAGACGATGGAGCAGAAACAGATTTAGATTTAGGTCATTATGAAAGATTTATAGATGAGAATTTGACAAAAAATTCAAGTATAACTACGGGAAAAATTTATTCAAGTGTAATTGAAAAAGAAAGAAAGGGCGAATATCTAGGTAAGACTGTTCAAGTAATACCTCATATTACTAATGAAATAAAAGATAATATATATAGTTTTGAAAATGAAGATGTTGATATAGTAATTACAGAAATAGGAGGAACTATTGGTGATATTGAAGGATTATCATTTATAGAAGCTATAAGGCAGGTTGGAATAGAAAAACCAAAGGGGGATGTAATATATGTGCATGTAACATTACTTCCATATATCTCAGGTTCAAATGAGCTAAAATCTAAACCAACACAGCATTCTGTAAAAGAACTTCAATCATTGGGTATAAAGCCAGATATCTTAGTTTGTAGGTCAGAGTTACCTATAACAGATACCATGAGAAATAAAATAGCACTTTATTGTAATGTAAGACCAGAAAGTGTAATACAAAATTCTACAGTGGATAATTTATATGCTGTACCTTTAATGCTTGAAGAAGAGGGATTAACACGTGAAGTGTGTAGATGTTTAAATTTAGATAGAATAGAACCAAAAAATGAAGAATGGGAAGAAATGATAACTCATATTAGGGAAATAGATGATAAAACAGTTAAGGTTGCAATAGTAGGAAAGTATGTTGCTTTGGAGGATTCATATCTTTCTGTTGCAGAAAGTTTAAGACATGCAGGATTTGAAAATAATGTAAAAGTTGATATTGGATTTGTTGATTCTGAGGATATAACAGATGAAAATGTAAGAGAGAAGCTTGGTAAATATGATGCTCTCTTAGTTCCAGGAGGATTTGGAAACAGAGGAATAGAAGGTAAGATTTGTGCAATAAAATATGCAAGAGAAAATAAAGTTCCATTTTTAGGTATATGTTTAGGAATGCAAATGGCAGTAGTAGAGTTTGCAAGAAATGTATTAGGTATAAAAGATGCAGATTCAGAAGAATTTGAAAAAGATACAAAAAATCCAGTAATACATATAATGGATGATCAGAAAAATATAGATAAAAAAGGTGGCACAATGAGATTAGGAAGTTATCCATGTATTCTAAAAGAAGGAAGTAAAGCATATTCTTTGTATGAAACTAAAGAAATAGCAGAAAGACATAGACATAGGTATGAATATAATAATGATTATAAAGAGAGTATGGAAAAAGCAGGGCTTATATGTTCAGGAGTTTCACCAGATGGAAGATTAGTTGAAATAGTAGAATTAAAAGACCATCCGTTCTTTGTAGCAAGTCAATTTCATCCAGAGTTTAAATCGAGACCAAACAGACCAAGTCCATTGTTTAAAGGGTTAATTGCAGTAGCAAAATTAGGTATATAAATTGTAAAGGGAATCTATAATAAAAGATTCCCTTTACTTCCATTTAATATTACAACTGAATAGAATGTTCGTTATTTTTATACGATTGTATAATCTTTGAGTATGCTCTGACAATATCTTTTCTGCTTTTCGACAAATAGACTGTATTACATTCATATTTAGCATCAGAATACTCTAATGACCAGTAGTATCCTATTCCTAAAAAATGTTTGTAAGAAATCCATACGCTTTTGAGATTTACAATTTCTAGTGTCCGATCATCATCCAAAATAATTAAAAGTTTAGACATTATAAAACCTCCTTATAAAATATGTAATATTAAATGAAAAAGTATAATTAATGTCAAAGACATATAAATTACATAAATATTTTATTACAAAATAAGAAAAAATGCAATATCGGTTTTTATATAATGTGGGAATTGGCTTATTATATAAAAATGATATAATTACTGTCACCTTTGAAGTTTACTTAGTAACAAATTAAAATCGAAAAGAACAAAGGGCGTGGGAGTAAATATTTTTGCATTAAAAAAGACTACTAAATTTCATGATAAATTCAAATTAAAAAACCAAAATGTATTTATAAGAATATATGTATAAATAGCTGCAAATATACCCTGAAGTAGTTTTCCTATTAAATAGGGTTTTATAGAAATTTTAGCTTTTGATGTTATACTTAAAATTTGAAGAGCGATAGAAATACCCCCAAAGCCAAGTAAAAATGCACAAATTATAATATTTATTGATATGGCTTTATTGTTAATTTCTGCAATATTACATACTCCATTAGTAAGTTCTAATATGCCGGTAAGTATACCATCATTGTAGGAATTTGGTATGTTAAATATATTAAATATAGGAGATAGAGAATTTGACAACATATCCAAAACACCGCTATTTTTAAATATTGATATGATTACAGAAAATAAAACTATAAATCCACCTATTAAAAATATGGTATTGATGGCACTCATTATAGAATTTGCTAATACTTCACCTAGATTTGATAAAGATACTTTTGAATTTGCAATATTGGAAAATTCATTAGATAATCTATTCCTTTTTCCAGATTTCCACCATCTAAAAATAAAACCTACAGTAAGGCATGCTAAAATATGTGTTATAAAAAGTAAAATTCCAGTATTAGTATCTTTAAACAAGCCTATTCCAACAGTACCTATTATAAAAAGAGGACCAGAGTTATTAGTAAAGGCAAGAAGCCTCTCTGCTTCTTCGTTTGTGCATATACCTTCGGATTTGAATTTTGACACTATTTTTGCGCCCATTGGATAACCACTAATTATACCCATTATAAATGGAAATGCACCTTCCCCAGGTACGTTGAAAATGGGTCTCATAAATTTATTTAATAGTTTACCTAGGATTTGAATAACATTTGTGTATCCAAGGAGTTCGGTTGCAATAAAAAATGGAAGCAGAGAAGGTACAACTGAATTTGCCCATAATGCTAATCCTTTTTTTGCAGATGAAAGGTTTGCATTTGAAAAAACCAATAAAAATAAAGTAAATAAACATATACAAAAAGGAATAAATAAATTTTTAAATTTAAATACAATTATTTTTATTTTAGACATGTACACACCTCTAAGACATATATATTAAATATATAAAAATATATGTTACAATTCTGTACACAAAAATATTAATAGTGGACAAAAGATGAAAATAATGTTATATTATGTAGGTGTTAATCTTTAATTTAGAAAGGATTAAGATATGAATAAAAATTACAATGACGCAAAGAAATTACTAAAGAAATATAAGCAAGAACATATAATACAATTTATTGATAGAGCAGATACAGATACGAAAAACAAATTAATTGAGCAGGTATTAGGGATAGATTTTGATGAATTAAACGAATTATATGAAAAAACATTTGAGGATTTGTATGTAGATTTAGAAGAATTACAGCCTGTTAGAGGAGTAAATCCAGACAACTTAAGTATTAAAGAACTAGAAAAGTACAAAAATACAGGTGTAGATATTATAAAAAACAAAAAATATGCTGTTGTAACAATGGCAGGAGGCCAAGGAACGAGACTTCGGATGTTCAAAGGCTAAAGGGGCATATAAAATTAAATTAGAAAATGGAGGGAAATACCTATTTGAAATCATAGTAGATAGTTTAAAAAGAGCAAATGATGAATATGGTGTAATTATTCCTTGGTATATAATGACTAGCAACGAAAACAATGAAAACACAGTGAATTTTTTAGAACAGAATAATTTTTTTGGATACCCCAAAGAAGATGTTTATATATTTGAGCAAGGGGAATTACCATTAATAAACGAAGAAGGAAAAATATTAATTGGTAAAAATGGGCTTATAAAAGAGGCATCAAATGGTAATGGAGGAATATTTAATTCTATGCTAAAAAAAGGAGTTATATCTGATATGGAAAAAAGAGGCATAGAATGGGTGTTTATAGGATCTGTTGATAATATTTTATTAAAATATGTAGATACCTTATTATTAGGATTAACTTCAAGTCAAGGTAATGAAATAGGAACAAGAACTGTACTAAAAAGAAGCCCAGATGAAAAAGTAGGGGTTTTATGCAAACAAAATAATAAGGTTAGAGTAATAGAATATACTGAACTACCGGACGATATAGCAAGCATTACAGATGATAATGGCGAGTTAGTGTTTGGAGAATCACACATTATGTGTAATGTATTTAGTATAAATGCTATAAAAAGATCTAGTACAAAAGAATTAGAATATCATGTAGCTCTTAAGAAATCTGATTATTTAGATGAAGATGGGAATTTAATTAAACCTAAAAAAGCAAATGCATTTAAATTTGAGCAATTTATATTTGATAGTTTTAAAATATTTAAGGATATTGCAATACTAAGGGGCAAAAGAGAAGAAGATTTTGCACCAGTAAAAAATATAATAGGGGAAGATAGTCCTGAGACAGCAAAAAAACTATATGAAAACTATTGGAAAAACAAATAGTTTATGATATTATTAATACCGTAATATATGTAATAATAGGAGGAGTTTTGAAGTGGGTAGCAGAGGTAGAAGATATGATGATGAACCAAAACTAAATTTAAAAAAAGTTATAGGAGTAATTATAGCCATAGCTGTTATAGTTATGATTATAATATCAATTGTGAATATAGTAAAAAATAGTAATAAAAAGATAGAAGTAAAAATTTATTCATATTATACATCATATGAAAATGGCAAATTTGGTGTAATAAATAATGATGGAGAGACAGTAATAGAACCATCATATGATGAGATGATAACAATACCTAATAATTCTAAACCTATATTTATATGTACATATGATGTCAACGATGAAACTGGAACATACAAAACAAAAGCTATAAACGAAAAAAATGAAGAGATTTTAACAGGTTATGATACAATAGAAACAATTGACAACTATGATTCTAAAGAAAACATTTGGTATGAAGATAACGTATTAAGGGTAAGTAAAGATGGAAAATATGGTATTATAGATTTTAATGGACAAGAAGTACTACCATGTGAATATGATGAAATATCAGCATTAAAAGGAAATACAAATAATTTTATAGTTAAAAAGGGAAAAAATATTGGGCTAATAAACGAAAAAGGACAAGCAATTATAAATACTGAATACAAAAATATACTTACATTAGAAGAGGGATATAAAGATGCATATATAATTGTGAATGCAGACGATAAATATGGTTTAATTAGTACAACAGGAACGATTTTAATAGAACCAAAATATAGTGAAGTAAAATATTTAGGTGATTCTAACTTATTTGCTGTAAAACAAGATAAAACTTGGCAACTAATGGATACAAGTGAAAACAAAATATTAATAGACAAAGGATACGAGGATTTTAAAGAAGTTAAATCTGATAATATTATAGTTAAAAAAGACGGAAAATATGGAGTAATAACCAAAGAAAATAAAGAAAAAATAAAACCAGAGTATGACGACTTAGAATATGCTTTTTCAATTTATTACATAGCAAAAAAAGACGGAAAGTATGGTGTAATAACATTAGACAATGAAACCGTAATAAAATTTGAATATAAAGCTATGACATATATAGAAAATGGTGGATTTATTCAAGCAGATAAATCAGATACAGAAACTGTTATATTTGATAATAATTTAGGACAAAAAATATCAGGAATAGTGTCAGAAATAAACACAGATAATGGATATATTAAGGTTTATACAAATAATGAATATAAATATTATAACTTTAAGTTAGAAGAAAAAAGTTCATCAGATTTGTTAACAGCAAATTCATTGTTCTTAAGTAAAAAAGATGGAAAATATGGATATGTAGATAAATCTGGTAAAGTTGTAATAGATTATATATATGAAGACGGAACAGAGCAAAATTCAAAAGGATTTGCTGCAATAAAAAAGGATGGCGTATGGGGAAGTATAAATAAGATAGGAGCAATTTCTTGTGAACCATCAGTTAATTTAGACAATAGTATATATATAGACTTTATAGGTTCATGGCATTTAAGTGATAGTGGATTATATTATGAAAAATAAATTGTAATTTGTATGATTAAACAAAAGAGGGTAAAGTAATGGAACTAAAGGTAAAATATCAATATACATATTTTATAAAACCATTTTTGGTTAAAGAAGATAAATATGAAAAATACTTATTAAGTTTATTAAATAATAAAAATTGTAAATTAAAAATATTTGAAAAAGAAAGAGATTTCAATTTATATTCATATTTTATCCAAAATACAAGAGAATACTTTTTCCCCACATTTTCTCTTGAGAGAGACGAGATAAATAATTTAGATAGATTAAGTAATAAAATGAAAGCAATAATTTTATCTAATTTTCATTGTAATGTTTTTGAATATAATTTTGATAAAAAGATACAGGGAAAAGTAAATAATGATGATGGTTTATTTTTCAATATAGAAAAAATAGAGATAATCTGTTTTGATACAGGAGAATGCTTCTTAGTTATAAAGACATATTTGGAAAACAGCGAAAAATTTTCAGATTTACTAGATTTTAATTATAGATTTAAAGAAATTAATTCTGATTTTAGTAAATTAAAAAATTTTACAAATATAAAAATACAAACAGATAAATTTAATAACATGAGTGAACTTTCAGAGTTTATAGATAATATTATTGGAGTAAATAATAATAATATAGAATTAAAAGATGTAGACTTATATAATAAAAGATTTTTTGTTTATACATATTCATGTATAGATCAAGATAACTGGAATAATGAAGATGATTTTAAAAATATTGAAAGTGATTTTTTAAGATATAGTAATGCATTATCAAGTAGTAATACGTTAGATTTTGCAACAAATGAATTTGATAAAACAATACAAACAATTGAACAGTTTAAGTATTCAAGATTTGGCTTTACAAAACAATGTGCAAGCTTAATGACATCTAGTATAGAGATTAGCAATTACACTAAATTACTATTTGATTATGAAAATGAATATTTATATACACTAATAATTAGTTTATATCAAAGAATTTATCTGAAGAAACTTGAAAATGAATTTAAAAGCAAGACAGATATTAATTCTATTAGAAATAAATTCACAAAATTTACAAAAGAGATATGGCTAAATGAAATTACAAATTCAGTTACGGGAACTATTTTTTATAATAAATGGAGAGATGTTTTTGAACTTCAAGAGATCTATAATGAGATAAAAAATAAGTATGACGTAATATATAAAGAATTGAAAATAGAAAAAACTAGTAAAATAAATTCAATTATAGAAATAGCATTAGCAGTATCATTGTTATTAAACATAGTAAATTTAATTGTTTTATTAAAATTAAAATAAGATAAATTGTAATTTATTTCTACAAACAACGATTTTATGGAGGTAAAATGAAAATACTTTGTGGAACAGATATAATAGAAATAAGCAGAATTAAAGAATCAATAGAAAGATCAGGAAGTACTTTCTTAAACCTTGTTTTTACACCTAATGAAATAAAATATTGTGAAAGTAGAAGAAATGCAAAATATAATCATTATGCAGGTAGATTTGCGGCAAAAGAGGCAATATTTAAAGCAATATCATCATTACTAAAAAATAAGTTTGATATATCTTGGCACAATGCAGAGGTTATCAATGACGAAAATGGTAACCCTAAAATTAAATTTTTAAATGTAGAGTTTAATAATATAAAAAATATAGATATTTCAATATCACACTGTAAAGAATATGCTGTTGCTACAGTGGTATTAATGGTAGAAGATTAGAGGTAAATATGGAGTTATTTGATTCACATGCACATTATAATGATGAAAAATTTGATGAAGATAGAGATGAGATAATAAAAGAAATATATAAAAGTGGTGTTACAAAAATAGTTAATGCAGGCTATAGCTTAGAGTCTTCACAAAAGGCAATAGAAATTGCAAAAAATTATGATTTCATGTATACAACTGCGGGAATTTCTCCAAACGATATTGAGGATTTTAAACAAGAGGATTTGGATAAAATAGAAAATATAGCAAAAAATCAAAAAGTTGTTGCAATTGGAGAAATCGGATTAGATTACCATTGGAATACCGAAAATAAAAGCATACAAAAAGATGTATTTATATCACAAATAAAAATAGCAAATAAATTAAATTTACCTATTGTAATTCATACAAGAGATGCAATTTATGATACATTAGATATATTAAAAAATAAAATGCAATGTAAACAAAAAGGCGTATTTCATTGTTGCCCATTAAATAAAGATTTAGTAAGGGAAGGATTAAAACTTGGGTTTAATATATCACTTGCAGGTCCAATAACTTTTAAAAACTCTAAATATGCAGATGAAATAATAAATATGATACCATTAGATAGACTACTTATAGAAACAGATTCTCCATATCTTAGTCCTGAACCATTAAGAGGCAAAAGAAACGATTCAAGAAATGTTAAATATATAGCACAAAAAATAGCGGAAATAAAAGATATAACATTAGAAGAAGTAGCAAAGTCAACATATAGTAATACTAAAAAGATTTTTCAAATAAATTAGGTAAATTATAAAGAACAGGCATAAATAAACTTATATATATAGCATATATTAAAGAAAGAAAAATAGAAATTTTTTGAGGAGACAACCTCGTGCAATAGATAATAAAAATATTAGTAAAATTTCATATAAGAAAAAATAGGATTTTGGAAATGTTTCCAAAATCCTATTTATCTAAGTCTATTTTAACATTTTGTCTAGATTCTTCACTTTCAGCTTTAAATAATTCTTCAGGTTTAAAGCCAAATATTGAAGCTATAATATTAGAAGGAACAACTTCTAATTTAGTGTTGTACATTGTAACACTATCATTATAAAATTGTCTTGAAAAAGATATTTTGTTTTCTGTATTTTGTAATTCCTGTTGTAACTCAGAAAAATTTTGATTTGCTTTTAAATCTGGATAATTTTCAGAAACAGCCATAAGTGTTTTTAAGGCCCCTGATAATTGATTATCAAGCTGTGCTTTTTCGGCAACAGTATTTGCTCCAGCCCAAGAAGTTCTAAGTTCAGCTACTTGTGTTATAACTTTATCTTCATGTTTCATATATCCTTTTACTGCTTCTACTAAATTTGGAATTAAATCAAATCTTCTTTGTAATTGAACATCAATTTGACTCCAAGAATTTTTAACTTTTTGTCTTAATCTAACTAAATTATTGTATAACCCAATTATTAATAAAAATATTAATACAATAACAGCTATTGCAATCCACATAATTAACCCTCCTATTTAATAAATTTATATCACCTATTATAACATAGTAAAAAATATATATCAATAAAATTTTATAGGACAAATGGCAATTTATTAAAAACAATAGTAATAATTTGGTACAAGCAGCATATAATAAAACTAAGAAATAATAAGGAATATTATTCCAAATTTGACAAATTTTAAAAAAAATAGTATAATATAAACGTCCATTTTAAGGAGGGATTTATGAATAAAATAAAAAATACATCTATAAATTACAAAAAGATTATAGCAATAAGTGTAGTTTTTATATTAATCTTAGGAATATCAGTAATTGCAGGTCAGGTAAAACTTAATAATGTTAAAATCAAATTTGCAAATAATCATGAAATTACAGTTTTAACATCAAAAACTAAGATATCTGAAATATTAGAAGAAAATCATATAATGTTATCATCAGATGAAACGGTAGTACCAAGCAAAGATGAAGAGATAACAGATACAAAAACGATTATAATTACAAAAGAAGGAAATGAACCTACAAAAATTGCTGAAATATCAGAAGAAGAATTAGACAATAATATAGAAGAAATTACTGAGAATTATACAAATATTACAGAAGAAATTGTAACTGTAAGAGAAGAAATACCATTTGAAACAATAACTAAAGATGTATCTAAAGGAAGTAATACAACAAATAAAGTAATACAAGAAGGAAAAAATGGTATAAAAGAAGTAACTTATAAAGTAAAATATAAAGATGAAAAAGAAATTGAAAGAAAAGAAATATCATCTAAAGTAATTAAAGAGCCAGTAAATAAAATAGTTCAAATTCAAACAAAAGTAACATCAAGAAGTGGAGGAAGATTTGGAACTGGGTCTACTCTAGTATACCAACAATATGCAGCAACAGTATGTCGTTCTTATGGTTGGTCAGAAACAGATGTTGAATGTTTAATTAGTTTATGGAACAAAGAAAGTGGATGGAATCCATATGCATATAATTCATCATCAGGGGCATATGGTATACCACAAGCCTTGCCAGGATCAAAAATGGCATCAAAAGGTTCTGATTACAAAACAAACTATAAAACACAAATAAATTGGGGATTAAGTTATATTAGTTCCAGATATGGAGATCCTGAAAATGCATGGGGACATTGGGTATCTAAAGGATGGTATTAAAATTAAAACAGATTAAATATATAAAAACTATTAAATAAATAAAAGCAAGACAAAAGAAGAAAGATTCTATTTTGTCTTGTTTTTTTCTTCTTTTTTTCTTTTTTTCTTTTTTTCTTTTTTTCTTTTTTTGGACGGACTAGATTTAGTCTTTTTTGAAAAAAAAGACTAAATCTAGTCCGTCCAAAAAAAGAAAAAAAATTCCTCAAGGGAAATTTCCCATTGTAAAAAAGTTATATATATGATATAAATAATTTATTAATCATATAAGGAAGGTTTTAATGGAAGCACAAGATAAAATAAAGAGAGAAAAAGGGACATCTTTTATGAAAAATGTTGCAATGCTTATGATTGCACAAATTTTAATAAAGGTGTTGGGTTTTGTTTATAGGTTAGTAATTATAAATGTTGATGGCTTTGGAGATATAGGAAATGGATATTATGATGCAGGTTATACGGTATATTCCTTATTACTTACATTATCATCAGTAGGAATACCTACAGTAATATCAAAATTAGTATCAGAAAGAGTTGCAACAGGTGATCATAGAGGTGCATATAGAATTTTTAAAGTGTCTTTAAAGATATTTACTATTATAGGCGCTGTTTTCTCAATAGCATTATTCTTTGGAGCTGATTTAATAGCAAGTAAAATTTTAAATGTACCAGATGTAAAATATGTTTTGATGGTTTTAGCTCCTGCGATAATGTTTGTAGCATCTTCATCAGTGCTTAGAGGTTATTTTGCAGGACTAGGTAGTCAAAAAGCTACAAGTGTATCACAAACTTTAGAACAATTTTTTAATTGTGCGCTTACTATAACATTTGTATATGCATTAGTAGGTAAAGATCCAGCGGTTATGGCTGCAGGAGGAAATGTTTCTACTACACTTGCAATAATCATTTCTTTTATGTATTTATATATTTTTTATAAAAGAAGAAAAAAAGGAATTATGTTAGATTGCGAGAATCAAACAGTTCCACAAGAAGATAAAACAGCTAGTAAACTTATAAAAACTATATTTGCAATATCAATACCAATGACAATTGGTTCATTGATTTCTGTTATTAATAATATGATAGATACTGTAACAATAAGTAATTGTATACAAACTGCTTTCTCAGGAATAATTAGTGCAAAGGCGGATTTAGAGGCAAAGGCTATGGAATTATCAGGATTATTGTCAAAAGTAGTTACAATAATACATTTGCCACTTGCAATAACAGGAGCATTTTGTACGGCCTTAGTTCCAGCAATATCATCAGCAATATCAGTAAAAGATTATAAAACTGTAAATAAAAGATTGTCATTTTCATTTTTTGCTTCAATACTCATTATAATGCCATGTACAACAGGGTTAATTGCACTTGCTAAACCTATATTACAGTTAATATATCCTCAAGCATCAAATGGTGCAAATATATTGATACTAAGTACTATTACTATGATATTTGTATCAATCAATTATGTTGTAGAAGGTGGATTATATGGATTTGGAAAAGTCCACATTCCAGCTATTGCTTTAGGAATAGGAGCAGTTGTAAAATTAATAATGAATTTAGTATTAATTAGTAATCCAAACATAAATATCTTGGGTGCAGTAATTAGTTCAATTGCATGCCAAGTAATACTATTTGCAATATGTATGTATCATTTAAATAAGGAAATAAAATTACAAATGAGTTTGAAAAACCATGTTATGAAACCAATATTTGCTTCTGTAGTTATGGGAGTTATAGTGTATTTGGCGTATAGAATATTAATAACAATGACTGGAAATACGATATCAACAGTTGTATCTATATTAATTGGTGTAATTGCATATTTATCTTTAATATTATTTATGAAAATGCTTACAAAAGAAGATATATATATGATACCATTTGGAACTAAAATATATAATGTTTTAGTTAAACTAAAAATTTACAAAGAATAATAATTTGTTGTTTATCCTTCTTTGGCGAAAATGGATTCTACTCCTACAAACAACAATTTATCTAAATGAAGGAGAAAAAATGAAACTAGTATCATGGAATGTAAATGGATTAAGAGCAATATATAAAAAAGGTTTTATGGATATTTTTAAAAATTTAGGTGCAGATATCTTTTGTATTCAAGAAACTAAAATGCAAGAAGGACAAATAGAATTAGATTTAAATGAATATTACGAATATTATAATTATGCTGAAAGAAAAGGATATTCTGGTACAGCTATATTTACTAAAAAGAAGCCAATAAATGTTACTTATGGAATAGGACAAGAAGAACATGATAAGGAAGGAAGAGTAATTACATTAGAATTTGATGACTTTTATATGGTGAACTGTTATACACCAAATTCTGGACGTGAACTTGCAAGGTTAAATTATAGAATGGAATGGGAAGAAGCATTTAGAAAGTATATAAAAGAATTAGACAATAATAAACCCGTTATAATATGTGGAGATTTAAATGTAGCACATAAAGAAATAGATTTAAAAAACCCAAAATCAAATAGAAAAAATGCAGGCTTTACAGATGAAGAAAGAGGAAAGATAGATAAACTTTTAAAGTCTGGTTTCACAGATACATATAGAAAAATGTATCCCGAAAAAGAAGGAAGTTATACTTGGTGGTCATATATGTTTAATGCAAGAGCAAATAATGCAGGATGGCGTATTGATTATTTTTTAGTATCTGATAGAATAAGTGATAAAATAAAAGATGCATATATATATTCAGAAATAATGGGGAGTGATCATTGCCCAGTTGGATTGGAGATAGGAGAATAGTATGAAAGAAAAAAAGAATTGGACAAAGTGGATATATTGGTTCACATTTGCTGTAGCAGTAATATTTGTTTATAAAACACTAGATAATCTTAATAATATTTCAATTGGAATTGGAAAATTAATATCAGTATTAATGCCATTTATTATTGGAATTTTACTAGCTTATTTATTTTACATTCCATGCAGACAAATTGAAAAATTATATAAAAAAATAAAGTTTAATTTTATAAAAAAGAGAGCCAGAGGATTATCTATAATTTCTGTGTATATAATAGCTATATTAATTTTAGTAATAGTTATAAACATTTTAATTCCGGCACTATCAAAAAGCATAGTAGATTTAGCAAATAATTTACCAACATATTATCAAAATGCTATAAATTTTGTTGATGATATGCCAGAAGATTCAATAATAAAAAAAGAAAGTATTCAAGAAATGATAAATAAGCTTCAAACAATAGATATAACAAGCATGTTTAGTTTAGAAAATGTATCAGACTATATTAAAGGTGCTATGGGAGTCGCAAGCAGTATATTTAGCATATTTGTATCTATAATAGTGTCTATATATATACTTTTAGAAAGAAGTGAAATATTAGGATTTATAAGAAGACTATTAGCTTCATTATTTAAAAAAGAAACATGTGAGGCACTCGACAAATATTTTATGAAGGCAAATGACATATTTTTTAAATTTGTATCTAGTCAAATAATAGATGCAATTGTAGTAGGAATAATTGTTTCCATAGCAATGTGGATATTAGGAGTAAAATATTGGATACTATTAGGATTTATGATAGGATTATTTAATGTAATACCATACTTCGGAGCAATAATTGGTGTAGCTATTGCGACTCTAATTACAGTATTTACAGGAGGATTTACTAAAGCTATCTGGATGCTAATAGTAGTAGTAATACTTCAACAGTTAGATGCTAATATAATAAATCCAAGAATTATAGGAAATGCATTAAAGTTAAGTCCGATACTTGTAATATTTTCTGTAACACTATTTGGTGCTTATGGAGGAGTACTTGGAATGTTTTTAGCAGTACCTGTAATAGCATTAATAAAAATTTTGATTAATGATTTTATAGATTATAGAATAAAGAAAAAAGAATTAGTTTCAAAATAAAATTCAACAAAAGGGGGATGGTCCCCTTTTGTTGAATTTTATCCTCTATTTAGTAATACTTGTATACCGCCAGAAACAGCAGCTGTTCCTGCAAGTATTATAATGCCAGCAGTAAATACACCTGCTGCAATTGGCCAGAAGGCCTTTTTTAATGGCATATGTAAAAAGTTTGCAATTAATGAGCCAACCCATGCACCTGTTCCTGGAAGCGGAATAGCTACAAATAAATATAGTCCTAAAGCTGTATAATTTTGAAGTTTATCACTTGTTTCAATCTTTTTTATAGCTCTATTGCTTGCCCAATCTATAATTTTTTTGAATATTTTAAATTTCCCAAGAAAATTAAATATTGGACCAATATATTTTACAATAAAATATATTGGGATTATATTACCAATAAAACTAATTAGAAAGGCTTCAAGATAGCTTAAATGCATTCCAACAGCTATTGGTATGGCACCTCTTAATTCAATTATTGGTGTCATAGATACAATAAATGTAATTAAATATTTAACAATAACATTATCAAACATAAAAACCTCCGAATATCAAATCTTAAATATTGTATATTATATATTAAAAAAAGTCCATACGGAAATTATATTTTATTAAATTTAATATATATGAAAATTAAAACCATACAAAATTGTAAAAAATGCTAGTTTTCCTAGCCTTTGATTGTACAAATAGGCAATTTATGATATAATTAATATCTAAAGGAGATAGAAATAATGAGTTATATAGAATTAAAAAATGTAGTAAAAACGTATAATGACGGAAAGGTCAGAGCTGCAGATGGAATTTCTTTTGAGGGAGAAAAGGGAGAAATAATAGTAGTTGTTGGTCCAAGTGGTGCTCGGAAAGACTACAGTTTTAAATTTAATTGGTGGTATGGACAGTGTAAGTGATGGAAAAATAGTTATAGATGGAAAAGATATAAGTAAATACAATGAAAGAAAACTTACAACATATCGAAGAAACGATATTGGATTCGTTTTTCAGTTTTATAATTTGATTCCAAATTTAACAGCAAAAGAAAATGTAGAACTTGCAAGCCAAATATGCAAAGATGCATTAAATCCAGAACAGATATTAAAAGATGTAGGGTTAGCAAATAGAATAAATAATTTTCCAGGACAATTATCAGGAGGAGAACAACAAAGAGTAGCAATTGCAAGAGCAATTGCTAAAAATCCAAAACTACTTTTATGTGATGAACCAACAGGAGCATTAGATTATAATACTGGAAAAGAAGTATTAAAAGTTTTGCAAAATACAGCAAGAGATAAAAATATAACAGTTATAATAATTACTCATAATCAAGCTATAACACCAATGGCAGATAGAATAATCAAAATAAAAAATGGAAAAGTGAGTGAAAATAAAGTAAATGAAAACCCAATTTCTATTGATAAAATAGAGTGGTAGAAGGAAATTGGTAAAAAAGAGGAAAGCCCACTGTTGTTCTCAGAAAGGAAAAGCAATGAAAAAGGCATATTTAAAAGATGTTATAAGAGAAATAAAAAGAACAAGAAAAAGATTCATCTCAATTATTGCAATTGTAATGCTTGGAGTTGCATTTTATGTTGGAATAAATACTGCAAGTCCAGATATGCTTGATACATATAATAAATATATGAACGATTACAATATGTTTGACCTAAATTTAATTTCAACAGTAGGTTTTAATAATGATGATATAGATGCCTTGAAAGATATAGAGAAGATTGATTATATTGAGCCTTCTAAATCTGCAAATGTAGTTATAGAAAAAGAGGATAAAGAAGAAGTTTTAAATGTAATTTCAATACCAAAGGAAATAACAGATGAAACAATAAATAAGATAGAATTAATAGAGGGAACATATCCAAATAAAGAAGATGAGATTGTTTTAGATAATAAGTTATCGGGACAATATAAAATAGGTGATACAATTGAATTTATAAATTCGAGTACAAATTTAGAGGATACTTTTATAACAACAAAATATACTATTGTTGGATTTGCAAATACACCAACATATATTGCTTTAACTAGAGGTAATACAAACCTTGGAAATGGAACAATTTCTGGATTTGCTATAGTATTAGAAGATGCTTTTTCTATGGATGAGTTTACAAATATATATGTTAGAGTAAATACAGAAAATAAAAATAGAACATCTGAAGAGTATCTAGATGAAATAAAAACTATTCAAACAGAAATAGAGAAAAAAACAGACAAGCTTGCAGAGAGCAAACACACAAAGTTATATAATGAGGCGAAAGATAAAATAGATGATGCAAAAAAAGAGGTCCAAAATGGAAAAGATGAACTTATAAATGCAGAAAATAAGCTGACAAATGCAAAAGATGAGTTAGAAAATGCAGAAAATGAATTAAAAATTCAAAAACAAAATTATAATAAGCAAATAGATGAATATGAGAATAAAATACAACAAGGAGAAAAGAAGCTTGCTACTACAAAATCTTTATTAGATAAAAAACAGAAAGAAATTAATGAAGGGTTAAATAAAGTAAAAGAAGAAGAACAAAAATTATTAGAAAGTGAAAAAATTACTCTGCAAGGAACCGGAATAGAAGATTTAAGTACATATATAAAATATTTAGAGTCTATTTCAGCACCAGAAGATGTAATAGATGGTGTAAAAAAATTAATACAAGGGAAAAAAGAGATAGAAAAGCAAAAACAAACTTTAGAAAACTATCAAAACGAATTAGATATTGGATTGGATGAATATAACAAAGGAATAATAATTTTAAATTCACAAAAAAAAGAGTTAGAAAATAATAAAAAAAATGCACAATCAAACTTTAAGTCAGCAGAAAACAAAATAAATAATGGATGGATTGAGTTTAAAGAAAATGAGACGAAGTTTGAAGAAGAAAAACAAGATGCTTTAAAAGATATAGAAAAAGCAGAAAAAGAAATTGCAGACAGTGAGAAAAAATTAGAAGATTTAAGCGTAAAAATATATGTTCTTAATTTAGAAACAAATGAAGGTTATAGTTCATATAAATCTGATTGTGAAAGTGTAAAAACAATTGGAAAAGTGTTTCCAATAATATTCTTTTTAGTGGCTGCATTAGTATCATTAACTGCAATGACAAGGATGGTAGAAGAAAATAGGGGAAACATAGGAACATATAAATCACTTGGATATAGTAGGATAAAAGTAGCATCTAAATATATAATATATTCAATTTCTGCAACTCTGATAGGAATAATATTAGGAACTATTGTTGGATCATATACATTACCATGGGTAATTGCTAAGGCTTATGGAATATTATATAACACTATGCCAACTGTTTTAATGAGTATAAATATGGAATATTCTGTAACTGCAGGGGTAGCTGCATTTGCTTCTACAACAATTGCTACAATGTTTGCATGTTATAGAATACTAAGAGAAACACCAGCAAAATTAATGAGACCAAAATCTCCAAAGGAAGGTAAAAAAATATTTTTGGAAAAAATTCCATTTATTTGGAAACATTTATCTTTTACACAAAAAATAACTGCAAGAAATGTGTTTAGATACAAAAAGCGTCTATTTATGACCATAATAGGAATTGCTGGCTGTACAGCGTTAATATATACAGGATTTGGTTTAAGAGAATCCATATCTTCAATAGTTAATAAACAATATGGAAAAATAAGAAAATATGATTTTGAAATTACATTAAATGATGAATTAAATAATAATCAAGTTTCTAACTTAAATAAATATATAGAAAATAATGGACACGATGTAAAATACACATATTTAAGACAACAAACAAATGATATTGAAGCAAATGGAAACAAGCAAAATGTTTATATATTAGGAATTAATAATCAAGATGAATTTGAAGAATTTGTTACAATGCAAAATAGAAAATCACAAGAGAGAGTAAATTTATCTAATGACGGAGTTATAATTACAGAAAAAATATCTAAACTTTTAAATGTAAATATAGGTGATGAAATAACAATTAAAGTTGATGATGAAAAATCGGAAAATGTTAAAGTAGCGCAAATAGCAGAAAACTATGTTTATCACTATATTTTTATGAGTAAATCAGTATATGAAAAAATTTTTGGAGAAGAATTAATTAATAATCATATATATTTAAGTATGGATGAGGACTTAAGTAAGGAAGCAGAGGAGCAGATAACAAAATATTTATTAGAAAATGATAATATATCACAAGTACTAAAAATAAGTAGTATTAGTGAAAGTTTTAATGACATGATAAAAAGTTTAAATATAGTAGTTGTTGTATTAATAGTATGTGCAGCATTGCTTGCACTTGTAGTATTATTTAACTTAAATAGTATAAATATAGAAGAGAGAAAAAGGGAACTTGCAACGATTAAGTTGTTAGGATTCTATAATAGAGAATTATCTAGCTATGTATTCAGAGAGAATATAATACTTACGATTATAGGGAGCATTTTGGGATTAATTTTAGGAGTATATTTAAACTTTTTTGTAATATCAACTGCCGAAGTAGATATGGTTATGTTTGGAAGAGATACATCACTTATAAGTTATATATTAGCATTTTTCATGACTATAGTATTTGCTACATTAATTAATTTAATGATGAACAAAGAATTACGAAAAATAGATATGATAGAAAGTCTAAAAAGTGTAGAATAGCAAAGACGTATTGATATAAAAAGGGATTTTGGGTATGTACCCAAAATCCTGATTAATTATTATTACTACTAACATTTTCAATTTGCACAGAATTATTATTAGAAGTTGCTTTTGGCGAAGTAAAAGAATTTGCAATATAACCTGCAAAAAATCCTACTAAAAATACTATAATAATTAAAAGGGCAAATTTAATACTTTCTTGTTTTTCATATATTTCCTTATCATAAACTTTCATTGTGAAATCACTCCCCTTTTAATTAATATAGATATATTATATCGCATTATTTAAATTCTTTCAACAAAAAAAGAAGAAACTTTTTTATAAATAAAAAATATATTTAAGGGATTATTAATTTAAATTAAAACAATTTACAAACATACGAAAAAGATATATTATTAAAATAAAGGAGAATTGTGTGAAAAAACTAAGTTTATTATTTTATTATATTTTATTTATAATATATGAAGAATTAATATTATCATGTTTATTATTTAAAACATTTCCAACAAGCATATGGTTAATAGCATTATTTTCTATACCAATAGCAATAGTACTTAATATATTTTCTAGTATATTTAAAGCAAAGGTAAATAAAATTATAACATATATAATCACAGTTTTTATTGTAATATTATTTGGGGCACAAATTGTATATTACAGTATGTATGAATCAATACTTTCATTTTATTCAATAGTGAATGGCGGGCAAATTACCGAATTTATGGATATAATATTTGATATGATTTTAAGAAATTGGTATGGAATACTATTATTTGCTTTGCCAATTGTATTGTTAATAATATTACATGTAACTAAGGTTATTGATTTTGAAAAAAGAGAACTAAAAGAAACAGGTATAAAAATAGGTGCATTAATATTAGTACAAATAATAGCAATATTGTGTGTGAATTTTATAAACACCAATAATATATATTCAAATAAAAATTTATATTATAATGTACATATACCAAAACTTACAACAAAAAATATGGGCTTTCTAACTGCTATGAGAATAGATTTTCAAAGATTTGTATTTGGATTTGAAGAGAACTTATCTGTAAATGTATCATCAAATACATATGATAGTAAAAAAGAAAAATATAATATAACAAATATAGATTTTGATAAACTAATTGAAGAAGAACAAGATAAAACAATTAAAGAAATGCATGATTATTTTGCAGACGAGGAGCCAACTAATAAAAATCAATATACAGGAATGTTTAAAGGCAAGAATTTAATTGTACTAGTTGGAGAATCATTTAGTTCTCTTGCAATACGAAAAGATTTAACGCCAAATCTGTATAAATTATATAGTGAAGGCTTTCAATTTGATAATTTTTATACTCCAATATTTCCAGTAAGTACAGCAGATGGGGAGTATATGACAGACACATCTCTTATACCAAAAGAAGGAGTATGGAGTTTTAAAGAGATTGCTGGAAACTATATGCCATATTCATATGCAAATATATTCGAAAAATTAGGATATTCTTCTAATGCATATCACAACCATACAGCAACATTTTATGAAAGAGATAAATACATTAATACTATGGGATATAATTCATATTTAGCCGTTGGAACAGGATTAGAAAACAGGATGGACACAAACAATTGGCCTAATAGCGATTACGATATGATTAAAGCAACAACACAAGATTATATAAACAATGATAAATTTTTAGCATATTATATGACAGTAAGTGGACATTTAAATTATACAAAAATAGGTAATTGTATGGTAAATAAAAATTGGGATGCTGTTAAAGATTTACCATATTCAGATAAAGCAAAGAGCTACATTGCAGCAAATATCGAATTAGATAAAGCAGTAGGAGAATTAATAAATAAATTAAAAGAAACTGGAAAAGAAGAGGATACAGTAATTGTAATTAGCGGAGACCACTATCCTTATGGACTAACATTAGATGAAATAAACGAATTATCAACATATAAAAGAGATGATATATTTGAAAAATATCATATGCCATTACTAATTTGGAGTGGAAGTATGAAAGAACCAATTAAAATAGATAAAATTGGTTCAAGTTTAGATATTTTACCTACAGTTTTAAACCTATTTGGGGTAGAATATGATTCTAGATTACTTATGGGAAGAGATATATTATCAGATGCAGATCCACTTGTTATATTTTCTGATAGAAGTTTTATAACAGATAAAGGAAAATATAATGCAATAACGGGAGAATTTATACCAAATGGTAATGCAGAAATAGAAGAAGGATATGTTGAGAAGATGAATGATATTATTTATAAAAAATATCAAATGTCTAGATTAATATTAGAAAATGATTATTATAGGAAAGTATTTCAAACAGAGAGTTAAATTGTTTTTTGAGAAGTGGGACGTGAGACGTGAGGAATGAGAAATTAGGGAAAGTCTACGAAGACTGGCCCTGAAATCACACCTCTGACTTCTCACCTCTTACCTCTCAAAAACAATTTATTAAATCTTTATTCAAAATAATCATGTTTATTTTTTTTATCTAATTTAATATAAACACTTAAATTGTTTTGATTGTCACATGTAGCAAGAAAGATTTTTTTTATATCATTGATTCCTTGTTTTTTTAAATTATTTTCTAACCAATTAATATTATTTCCACTTTTGTCTAAATTTTCTTTTAATAATACACCGTCTAGAATAACATTATAAACAATGTTTTCTTGCGAAGGTAAAATGTTTAAATCTTCAGGAGTTGCCGGACGTTTTAAAGTTTTAGGAAGAAAACTTATTCTACCATTGGGCTCTAATATTGCAGTTTGGATGTCACTTAAATTAAAATAGCCATTAATTCTACATTCCATTAAAAAATCATTCAAGTCTATTTTAGATGTTTTGAAATTTTTTCTATAAAGTTTCCCATTATCAAGAAGAATTTTTGCTCTACCAGTAAAAAATCTACGCATGTTTAAACTTTTACATGTTAAATAAGAAATAAATACAGTAATTAATCCATAAACTAGCATTGCAACAAAAGGTTCCATGAAATTATTTTCTAAAGAAGTAGACATTTCTGCTGCAATAGAACCAATTGTAATCCCTACGATATAATCAAACATAGTGAGTTGTGACATTTCTCTATTTCCCATTAATTTA
>CANPYN010000003.1 GCA_947588635.1 uncultured Clostridia bacterium | reverse complement strand
ATATTCCACACAAAATTTTTTCAAAATTTTGGCGGGCGAACAACGAGCGTGGGCTTTAAAATAAATTTAAATAGTCTTACATAAAAAAAGCCCACTGTTGTTCTTTTCAAGGAATTTTTTATCAAATTTTGTCGTAAAGTTTAAGTTGAAAATATATTCAATTTATTTTAAAATAATTATAGTATTTAATCTAAAAATTTTTTTCAAATTAATTTTAATCTAAATTTTAATATCTTAAATTTCGATATATATGGAGGTAAAAATGAATAGAAAAGCAAGATGTAGCTATGGAAATGGCTTTTTTCATGTTATGGTACAAGGAATAAATAAAAGATACATATTTGAAAAGGATATTGATAAAGAAGAATATTTATCATTATTATTAAGGTATAAAGAGAAATTTAAAATAACATTATTGGCATATTGCATTATGGATAATCATGCTCATTTATTAATATATACGGATGAAATTTATGAAATGTCGAGATATATGAGGATGGTAAACTCTATTTTTGCTAAAGATTATAACAAAGCCACAGGCAGAGTAGGATATGTTTTTAGAGACAGATTTAATAGTCAGTATATATACAATAAAGACTATCTCCTAAAATGTTTGAAGTATATACACATGAATCCTGTTAAAGCAAATATAGTTGATAAACCTGAAGAATATAGTTATTCCACATATAGTAATTTTTTAAAAAAAGACGGAATAATAAATGATGAAGTAATTATTAAAATTTTTGGAGATGTAAATAATTATCTTGAAAGATTTATGAATATTTCTAATGAAGAGATAGAAGTAATGGATATAGACAGAGAACAAGAAAATTTTATGGTAGCAGTTAGGAATTATTTAAAGAATAATAAGATTAATTTAGAAACTATAAAGAAAGAAAAAAAGATGTTGAAGGATTTTTGCAATAGCTTAATTATAGAAAAGCAATATAAACAGATTCAAATGGCGGATTTACTTAAGTGTGATGTTAAAAAAATTTATTATATCATTAAAAAAATAAAAGAGACTAAATCTAGTCCGTCCAAAAAAAGAAAAAAGTAGAAAATTGGTTTTGGATGTGTTAAAATAAAAAAAGACTAAATCTAGTCCGTCCAAAAAAGGAAAAAAAGGAGATAGTATGAAAGATTATATAAGAGTGATTGGTGGCGGTTTGGCAGGATGTGAGGCTGCTTATCAAATTGCTAAGAGGGGTATTAGGGTTAAATTATATGAGATGAAACCAAGTGTATTTTCTCCTGCACATTCTAATAGTGATTTGGCAGAGATTGTTTGTAGTAATTCTTTTAAGTCTAATTCTATTACAAATGCTTGTGGTTTGTTGAAAGAGGAATTGAGAAGATTGGATTCATTGTTAATAAAGTGTGCCGATAAAACGTCTGTGCCTGCTGGACAGGCTTTGGCTGTTGATAGACAAAAGTTTTCAAGGTTAGTGACTAGCGAAATAGAAAAAATGGATAATATTGAGATTATAAGAGAAGAATTTACTAAAAATATAAGTGTTGATGATTGTATTACTATTATTGCAACAGGTCCGTTAACATCAGAAAAAATGGAAAAACAGATTATTAAACTTACTGGAGAGGATAAGTTGTATTTTTATGATGCGGCTGCGCCAATAGTTGAAAAGAGTAGTGTTAATATGAATATTGGATTCTATGGTGACAGATACGGAAAAGAGGGGGATTGTAGTTATATTAATTTACCATTTACCAAAGAAGAATATCAAAATTTTTATAATGCTTTAATTGAAGCGGAAGTAGTTAATTTGCATAATTTTGAGAAAAAAGAGATATTTGAAGGCTGTATGCCTATAGAGGTGATGGCTAAAAGAGGAGAAGATACAATAAGATTTGGACCATTAAAGCCTGTAGGGTTTACTGATCCAAGAACGAATACTAGAGCTTATGCTATTGTACAATTAAGACAGGATAATGAAATGGGGACATTATATAATTTAGTTGGATTTCAAACAAATTTAAAGTTTGGAGAACAAAAAAGAGTATTTTCGATGATACCTGGTTTAGAAAACGCTGAATTTGTAAAATATGGTGTAATGCATAGGAATACATATATTAATTCATCAATATTGTTAAATAATACGTTTAATTTAAAAAGTAGACCAAATGTATTTTTTGCAGGACAGATTACAGGTGTAGAAGGATATGTAGAGTCTATAGCATCTGGATTATTAGCGGGTGTAAATTCTACTAGGATTTATAACAATAGTAATTTAGTAACTTTTTCTGATGAAACAGTAATTGGTGCGTTATCAAAATATATATCTACAGCTAATAAAAAATTTCAGCCTATGAATGCTAATTTTGGTATATTGCCTCCGCTGGAAGAAAAGATAAAAGATAAGCAAGAGAGGTATAATAAAATGGCTGAGAGATCGTTAAAAAAATTATTATTAGAAAAAAATAGCCACTTCTAATTGAAGTGACTATTTTTTATATATTATAAGGAAAAAGGGATAATCCCATTTTCTCATTATTTACTAGGACCATCGTCATCTTTATCTTTTACAGTCTTACTACTATCTTTTGCAACTTTATGTAAGTTATCTTTGTAATTGCTATCAAGATATTTTTGAACGATTTCAGAATTATATTCATCTTTAGAGAATTTTAATTCATCTAAAAATTCTTTCTTTTGTTTTGCAGATTCATCAGGATCCATTAGTTCTAATGGTTCCCCAGGATCTTTCAAGGCTTTTCTTCGATCAATATTAAATTTAATTCTTTTAATTGGATGAAACCAAGATGGCCTTTTTGGGGGTTCATATGCCGGTATAGGACGTCTAGTTAACAATGGATCAATTTGCTTTGATACAGATAACTCATCCATAGCTTTTGTGTAATCTTTAATTGATTTTTCTGTTCCTACAATTTGCCTATCGAGGTTTTCAGGTGATTTTATACTTTCTAATAGTTTTTTATCTATTTCTGGATGATTTTTTGTAAAGTAACCTACAAATTGTCCACGTATTGAATCACGTTTTGCTTCAAATGTAGGTAAATCACTTTGAGCTTTTGCTAATCGTTTTGCTTCTTCAGGTGTTAAAGGTGATTTAGTAGATAGCTTTTTAATTATAGTATTGCATCCTTTAATTGATTTATTATAATTGTCAACACCTTTAAGAAGTTTTTGAAGATTTGGATGATCATTTAGAATTTCCTTTATAGATTCTAATTGTTCTTTCTTCTCGCTTGCTTGTTTTTTCTTTCTATCATATCTTTTATATAATATTGAATCTAATTTTTTCTTAGTTTCTGGGTCTTTAGTTAATTCTTCAAATTTTGCATCAACTAATCCTTTTTGCTTAGATAAAATTGCTTTTGCTTTTTCTAACTTGCTTTTATAGTCTGTAACATCCTTTTGGCATTGTTCTATCTCTGCTTTTAATGTTTTTGCTGTTGCTTTATCATTTCTTGAATTTGCTAGTTCTAGTTGAGCTGTTTTAATTTTAAAATTTGCATATGTTTCGTTTAGTTTATCTTCGAAGTCTGCTATTTTATCTTTTAGTCCACCTGGCTGTTCTAATTTTTTTAAAACTGAATCTTGTTTTAAATATTCTTCATTTAATTTTTTAATATCTGTAGCCATATTTACCTCCTAATAATTTTATTTTATAATTTCATCACACATTTTTATCATGTCATCTATTCTTGACATTAAATCATCTAATTCGATTTTTAAATCAGCTAATTCTTCAAGCGATAGTTTTTCTAAATCTTCATTAGTAATATTTATGAGGTCATTTTCCATAAATGTTCCCCCTCTCTTAAGTAATTATACAATTTTATTATAATACAATTAGAAAATTATGTCAATACTTAACATAAAAAAATAATTTTATTATATAAAATAATGATAGATATATTTAAAATTTATTTAATAATTATAGTAATCAAAAAAAATAAAAAAACTTTCAAAAAACTATTGCATTTTAGTAATTTATCATATAAAATATGGTCAAAGTGGAACGAAGTGGAGGAAAGTGGTAAAAAAATCCTTTATATAGAAAAGAGGTGAAACATTTGTTAATAGGCGAATATGAACATTCAATTGATGCAAAAGGCAGACTTATAATGCCAGCAAAACTAAAAGAAGATATAGGCGAAAAATTTGTTATAACACAAGGATTAGATGGATGTTTGTTTGTATATTCGCGGAGACGAATGGAAAAACTTCGAAGAAAAATTAAGAACATTTCCACTTACAAATAAAGATGCAAGAGCTCTAAAAAGATTTTTCTTAGCTAAAGCAACAGAATGTGAAATTGATAAGCAAGGAAGATTTTTAATAACAAATAATTTGAGAGAATTTGCAGAACTTAAAAAAGAAGTTGTAATTATAGGAGTATTAGATAAAATAGAAATTTGGAGCAAAGATAAATGGCTTAAATATAGTGAAGAAGAAAATTTAGCAGCTGATGAAATAGCAGAAAGAATGGAAAATCTAGGTATATAACTTGCATAAAGTTTATATAAAATACAAAAGAAAAATATGTAGTATACAAAAGATTAATTTATACAAGAGAAAAGATTATTAATATACAAAAGCAGAATTTTACAAATGAAAAATTATGATTTACAAAAGTAAAAATATATATGTACAAAAGAAAGTTTAAAATACTAATGAATTGGTAGTTTTAATGTGACTACAAATATACAAATGAAAACACATGGACGGCTAATAAGCCGTCCGAAAATACAAAAGATAATTACAAGATAGGAATGACAGTTGGTACAAGCTTTATGCCAACTGTTTATACTTGTTATAAGATATAGGTCAGATTTTAGGGGTAAAAAATGGCAGATAAAAATTTTAATCACACACCGGTTTTGCTGAATGAGTGTATAGATAATTTAAATATAAAGCCAGAGGGTATTTATATAGATGGTACAATGCGGTGGAGCCGGACATAGCTATCATATAGCAAAAAGATTGTCTGAAAAAGGTTTATTAATAGGAATTGATAGAGATACAGATGCTATAGAAGTTGCTAAAGAAAGATTGAAAGAGTTTAAAAATGTATGTTTTGTACACGATAATCATGACAATATAAAAGAAGTAGTAAAGAATTTAAATATAAATAAAGTTGATGGAATTTTATTAGATTTAGGAGTTTCATCATATCAGATAGACGAAAAGTCTAGAGGATTTACATATATGCAAGATGGTCCATTGGATATGAGAATGGATAAAACACAAGAACTTACTGCTGAATACGTAGTAAATAATTATAAAGAAGAAGAGTTAGCAAGAGTTATATATGAATATGGAGAAGAAAAGTTTTCACGTAAAATTGCTAAGAATATTTGTAAATATAGAGAAAAAGAGAAGATTTTAACTACTTCAAAATTAGCAGAAATTATAGAAAAAAGTATACCAGTTTCATATAATCAAAAACAAGGGCATCCAGCTAAAAGAACTTTTCAAGCAATTAGGATAGAAGTAAATAATGAAATAAAACCATTATATAGTACTGTAATGGATTCCATAGAACTCCTAAATAGTAAAGGAAGAATTTGTATAATAACATTTCACTCATTAGAGGATAGAGCAGTAAAGCAAGCATATATTCAGGCAACAGGAAGATGTACATGTCCACCAGGACTTCCATATTGTGTTTGTGGAAAAAAGAACATGGGAAAAATAATTACAAAAAAACCAATTTTACCAAATGATGAAGAAATAAGAGTTAATTCAAGAAGTAAAAGTGCAAAATTAAGAGTATTTGAAAAATTATAGAGCAAATGATAAATATAAAGGAGGTGTATATAAGTGCCAAGAAATTTTAATAAGTATCAATATGAAACTAGTCCAAGAAAACTTGAACCTGAATATACACCTATAAAAAATCCATATAAAACAAAAAAGTCTACAGCATATAAAACTACAAAAAAAACAAACAAGAATAAAGTAAAACAATTAAAAAAGAGACAAAGACAAATGGTAAAATATTTAATTATAGGATTTGCAATAATTTTTGGGATTTGTTATAGAAATTCACAAATAGATGAAAATTTTGCAAAAGTACAAGACTTAAAGCAAGAAGTTGCAGATGTTGAAAAACAGAATGCACAATTAGAAATTTCTATTGAAAATGGAATGAATTTAAGCAATTTAGAACAACAAGCAAAAGAAAAGTTGGGAATGCAAAAGCTTAACTCAAAACAAACAAGATATGTTACTTTACCTAAAAATGACTACATAGAACCTGCAATAGAAGATGTAACAATAGAGAATAATGATGAAGGCGGACTAAAAGGTGTAATAAACAAAATTATAAATATGTTTAAATAGGATTAGTATTAATTAAGTAAATACTAATCTTCAGAGTATTGACAAACCCCAGAAAAAATATCTGGGGTTTGTCAATACTCTGTGAAAAAAGGGCGTGGACCTTTTTTCTCAATTTATATATTCTTATTTTTTAATGCTATTAATGATATTGAAGACACAACAATCATAAATAACCAAATACTTAAAGTATCATTAGAACCTGTTTTTGGTGTGTTATCACTTTGATTAATAGATTGAAGTTTAGCATAAATGATAGTATCTGTTGTAATTGGATTGTTAAAATCAAATTTTTCTGAGTAATCTTCATTAGTATAGAAATCAACTATACTATAATTATTAAGACCTAAAGATTTTAAATCAATTTTAGAAATTAATTCATTTTTTGTAAGAGTTGTTCCTTCTGCAACGCTTACAGTTGTTGTTTTACCATTTAAATTAATTGTTATTGTTACATCTGGTGTATATGTTGTACCTTCTATTTGAATTTTTTCATTTTCGTTACTTTCAAATTTTATTTCATTATTTTCATTTGCTACAACTACTTTATTTCCGTCTATAAAAAGCTTGTCTTGACTATTTTCGGAAGTTTCTACACTAAATTCAGTTAAATAGTCGTTTGAAGCAAGATAAATAACATTTTCAGTTTCTGTTGATGTTAATACACCATTCATTATTAATTTTGGTTGATTAGTTCCATAACTATCATCTAATTCTTTTCCTTTTCCTATTTCTATACCATTATTAGAATTTTCTTTACCATTATGTCTTAAAGATAAATTTCTAATTTCAAGAGTACCAGCATTAACTATTACACCACCATAAGCGCAATCGTAAATTATTACATTATCTAAAATTAGATAACCACCATTGTATGCTTGTGCTCCATATTTTTTACTATCTCTTAAAGTTAAATTACTTAAAGTAACATTTGAATTCATACCAGCAGTAATTAAAGTAGCATTAGCACCACTATCATTCCAAGTAGCGACGTTTTTAGATATAGAATGTCCCTTACCATCAATTGTTATTGTTTTGTCTTTTATTTCGATTGGACTAGTTAAAGAAATATCTGTGCTTAATTCAATAATATCTCCATTTGATGCATTTTCGATTGCATTTGTTAAACTGCTTTCGGAATCTGCTGTTACTGTTGCATTTGCTGCATTACTAAAAGGAGAGTATAAAATTACAGATGCTAATAATACTATTAAAGCTAAAACTATTTTTTTAATGTTTTTCATTTTATCAATTCCTTTCTTAAAATATTTTAAAATATTATTAAAAGAAAAATCTTTTAATACAGTTTTAATAATAATTATTTTTATCAGTTTTTGTTTTTTTATACAAATTGTTTTATTTTTATTTATTTTTTTACATATTTTGCAAAGAAAAACAACAAAATAAAAATGAAAATAATTATTTTAAATAGAATGATTCATATGATTTTAAAGTTATAATAAATGCAATATCGAATATATTTAAGTAAGATTAAAGCATCAATCATAGATATTATTATTGTTTTATGGAAAAAAATGTTGTTTGTTAGTCTCGGATGAAAATGCTATAACACTTTTAATTTGCTAGGATAAAGGAAAGTTTCAAGCACATGCGGACTCTCAAACAAATTACAATTTAATATCCAAATATATTTGGAGGTATTTAGATGAAAGCTACAAATATGAGTAGAAAAAAAAGACTAAGAAATATTTTATTTGTATGTTTTTTAATTTGCACATTACTTATTATTAGAGTAGGAATTATACAATTTGTTCAGGGGTCAGAATTACAATCAATGGCATATACACAACAAACACTAAACAGAAAAATTAATCCTAAAAGAGGAACAATATATGATAGTACAGGTAAAAATATACTGGCTGTAAGTGCAAGCGTAGAAACTGTATCTGTAACTCCAAGCAATATAAGAAAAGAAGACAAAGAGAAAGTTTCAAGAGCAATATCAGATATATTTAATTTAGAATATGAAAATGTATTTAAAAAAGTAAGTAAAAATAGTTCAATTGAAACCATTGTTAAAAAGGTGGATAAAGAACAAACAGATAAATTAAGGGAATGGATGAATGAAAATAATATTATTTCTGGAATAAATATAGATGAGGATACTAAAAGATACTATCCATATGCTACACTTGCATCTAATGTAATTGGATTTACAGGAAGTGATAATCAGGGATTAGAGGGGATTGAAAGTAGATATGATGATATATTAAAAGGAAGCACAGGTAAAATTTTAAAAATAACTGATGCAAGAGGAACAGATTTAGGCAATGAAGGTGAAGATTATATTGCAGCAATTGATGGAGATGACATAGTTTTATCAATAGATATGACAATACAATCAATTGCAGAAAAGTATTTAGAGCAAGCATGTATAGACAATGTTTGTACCGATGGTGGAAATATATTAATTGCAAACCCAAAAACAGGAGATATTTTAGCTATGGCAGGATATCCAAATTATGATTTAAATAATCCATATAAAATTAATGAAGAGGATTTAGAGTATGTATGGGATACCTTATCGTCTAAAGATAAATCAGAGTCCCTCCAACAGATGTGGAGAAACAAGGCTATATCAGATACATACGAACCAGGATCTACTTTTAAATTGCTTACATCTTCTGCGGCATTAGAAGAAGGAATAACTGATACTGATAATTCTGGAGAATTTGCTTGTACGGGTTCAATAAATATAGCAGGAACAAGAATTAAATGTTGGAGATATTATAGACCACATGGTTCTCAAAGTTTAAGGCAAGCTCTAATGAATTCATGCAATCCTGTATTTATAGGACTTCGGACAAAAAATAGGTGTAGAAAAATATTATGATTATTTAGAAAAATTTGGTTTACTATCAAAAACGGGTATTGACCTTCCAGGTGAAGCAGGAAGCATTTTTTTAAAGGAAGATAAAGTAGGACCAGTGGAACTTGCTACAATATCATTTGGTCAAAGATTTGAAATAACACCAATACAAATGCTAACACTTGTTTCAACAATTGCAAATAATGGTAAGAAATTCACACCAAGACTTGTAAAAGCAACAATAGATAGTCAAACAGGAGAGAAAAATGAAATAGAGACAACTGAAGGTGAGCAAATAATATCCCAAGAAACAGCTAAAAAGGTACTTAGTATGATGGAATCAGTAGTAGCAGAAGGAACTGGTAAAAATGCACAAGTAAAAGGATATTCAGTAGGAGGAAAAACAGGTACATCAGAGGATGGAGTAAATACTAATAAATATGTTACATCTTTTGTTGGAGTTGCCGACATTTCTGATCCAGAGGTAGTGATTTTAATCCTATTGTATAATCCAACAGGAGAAGGAGGGCACCAAGGAGGTGCAATTGCAGCACCAATTGCATCACAAGTACTCCGGAGAAGTTTTACCATATCTAGAAGTGAAAAAGCAAGAAACAGAAGAGGAAATAACAGAAAGTATCGAAATGCCAAATGTGATAGAAATGACTGTTGAAGAAGCAAAGAAAGAATTAAAAGAATTAGGATTAGATGTTAATGTGGAGCAACAAACAGAAGAAATAGAAGGAGAAGATATATCTCAAAAAATAGTTATGGAACAATTACCTAAAAAAGGAATACAAGTAAATGCGGGTACAAAAGTTACCATATATATACAATAATAATCAAAAAAATAATTAAATTTACTATACAAAATAAAAAATTAATTATATAATAAATAAATATAAATAAAATAAGGGGAGAATAAACATGAATTTGAAAGCTGTGTTAAATGATATTGAAGGATTAAAAGCAAAAGGGGACTTAAATATAGACGTAAAAAATATCGCACATAATTCTAAAAATGTAAAAGAAGGAGGAATGTTCATAGCTATAAAAGGTTATGAAACAGATGGACACAAATATATAAAAAATGCAATAGAAAATGGAGCAAAAGTTATTGTGATAGAAGAGGGAGCAAGTGTAAAAAAGAGTGATATAACAGATGATGTTACAATAATTATGGCACCAAATACAAGAAAGGCTCTTGCGAAAATAGCATGTAATTTTTACAAAAATCCATCCTCGAAATTTAATTTAATAGGAATAACGGGTACAAAAGGAAAAACAACTACATCATTTATGGTAAAATCAATATTAGAAAAACACGGTCAAAAAGTAGGTTTAATTGGAACAATAAGTAATTATATAGGAGACAAAAATTTAGGTGAAAGTACAAGAACTACACCAGAGAGTTTAGAACTTCAAGAACTTTTTAGTCAGATGGTAAAAGAAAAAGTTGACACAGTTGTGATGGAAGTATCTTCCCAAAGTTTAAAGTTACATAGAGTAGATGGATGTGACTTTAATATAGGAGTATTTACAAATTTTTCAGAGGATCATATAAGTGAAAAAGAACATCCAGATATGGAGGATTATTTTAATTCTAAATTAAAGCTATTCGATTTATGTAAAGTAGGTTTTATAAATGCAGATGATTTTCATGTTGCAAAGGTAAAAAAATTAGTAAAAAATTGTGATATTAAAACATATGGAATAGACAATACTGCAGATTTATTGGCTAAAGATATAACAGTAACAAATTCAAGTGTGGACTTTAAAGTTAAAATAGGTACAAGAAATGAAAGAGTAAAAACAGGAATACCTGGTAGATTTAGTGTTTATAATTCTTTAGCAGCAATATCAATAGCTTCTAAATTTGGTGTATCTGCAGATGAAATAAAAGAGGCAATGTTAGAGGTAAAGGTTCCAGGTAGAAGTGAACTTGTACCAAATAAAAAAGAACTTACTATAATGATAGATTATGCCCATTCACCAGAGAGTCTACAGAATATACTTTCAGCAGTTAAAAGTTATACAAGAGGTAGAGTAATTTCTGTATTTGGATGTGGTGGAGATAGAGATCCTGGTAAAAGACCTCAAATGGGAGAAATATCAGGAAATATTGCAGATTTTACAATTATAACTTCGGATAATCCAAGGACAGAAAAACCAGATGATATAGTTAAGCAAATTGAAAAAGGAACTAAAAAAACAAAAGGAAAATATATAGCAATTGTTGATAGAATTGAAGCTATAGAATATGCAATTAATATGGCTAATAAGAACGACATTATTGTTTTAGCAGGAAAAGGACATGAAACTTATCAAGAAATAAATGGCAAAAAATATCCTTTTGATGAGAGAGAAATAATAAAGAAATTAATAGGATAAAAAGCCAATTAATTATGCATAGCAAATAGTTAATATATAAAATTTGCTTCAGTAATTTTGAAGGGGGAAGAACACTTGTATTTCCAAACAAGGATATTATTTGTATCATTTATTGCTACAGTAATTATATCAATATTTATTATACCAATATTAAAAAGATTAAAAGTAGGTCAAATAGAAAGAGACGATGGACCAGAATCACATTTTAAAAAACAAGGTACTCCTACAATGGGAGGAATTATAATAGCAATTGGAATTATAATAGGAACAATTGGAGGATATTTATATTATTCATCAAGAGAACCAGATGTAGCTAAAAATATTTTACCATTGCTATTTATAACAATAGGATTTGGGATAATAGGATTTATAGATGATTTTAAAAAACTGGTTCTAAAAGATACTAAAGGATTAAAACCTGCATATAAAATGTTGGGACTATTAGTAATATCAGTTTTATACACATTATATTTAATAAATGGAGTACAATTAGGAACAGAAACTTTTATACCTTTTGTTAAAGAGTATGTCGTATTACCTATGAGTTTGTATATTCCATTTGTAATATTTGTTATGCTTGCAACTACAAATGCAGTTAATTTAACAGATGGAATAGATGGGTTAAGTACTAGTGTTTCTGCAATAATAACTACATGTCTTACAGTTATTGCTATAATATTAGATGTAAAAGAGATTATTGTCTTTGGTAGTATAATAGTTGGAGCATGTTTAGGATTTTTAATATTTAATTTAAACACAGCAAAAGTTTTTATGGGAGATACTGGTTCACTACTATTAGGAGGAGTAATATCTGCAATAGCATTATATTTAAAGATGCCACTTATATTGTTAGTAATTGCATTAATTCCGGTTTTAGAAACCTTATCAGTGGTATTACAGGTTGTATATTTTAAAAAGACTGGTGGAAAAAGGTTATTAAAAATGGCTCCTTTACATCATCATTTCGAATTATCAGGATGGAAAGAAAATAAAGTAGTATCTGTATTTTGTATTATAACATTATTACTTTGTATAATAGCTTTGTTTGCAGTATAAAGAATTGAAAGGAAGGATAATATGACAAAAAAAAGGCAATTTTCCAATGAAAAAGCAGTATATAAGTCATTTGATTTTATATTATTTATAACAGTTTTGTTATTATTGGCTTTAGGAATTATAATGGTATTATCAGCTAGTTCACCATCATCACTTGCTACTACAGGTAGTAGTTATACATATGTAATAAAACAATTATTATGTGCTTTTATTGGTGTTGTTGCAATGATTATATTATCAAAGATAGATTATAGAAAATATGCTAAATTTTATAAAATAGCATATGTAGTATCTTTAGTAGTATTATTACTTGTTTTGGTACCAGGACTTGGAAGAACAGTTAATGGAGCAAGAAGATGGATTAATCTTCCTATTGTATCTTCATTTCAACCATCTGAATTTACAAAAATAGGTATTATTGTATTTTATGCAGCTTTTCTTACAAATCATAAAGACGAATTGAAAAATATATGGAAGGGATTTTTAAAACCATTTTTAATTTTATCACCTATAATTTTAATTTTATTAGTTGTACAAACGCACTTAAGTGCATCAGTTACAATAATTTTAGTTGTATCTATAATGATGATAATTGCAGGTAGCAAAATTTCTCATTTTGTAACATTTGGTACGATTGGAGCAACAGGTTTAATTGGAGGAATGTTTATTCTTGCAAAGTATTTTCAAGTAGGAGGATTTAGATTAACTAGAATAACAGCATTTTTAAATCCTTGGGCAGATGCACAAGGTTCTGGATGGCAAATAATACAAAGTTTATATGCTATTGGTTCAGGAGGCCTTTTTGGAGTAGGACTTCGGAAATAGTAAACAAAAGTATTTGTATATATCAGAACCACATAATGATTTCATATTTGCAGTTTTAGCAGAAGAATTAGGATTTATAGGGTGCGTGGCAGTTATATTATTATTTGCAATATTTATTTGGAGAGGCATTATAATTGCGATGAAAGCACCTGATATGTTTGGAAGTCTTCTTGCAATAGGTATTACTTCATTGATAGGATTACAAGCAATCATTAATATAGCAGTTGTAACATCATCTATGCCAGTAACAGGTATGCCACTTCCATTCTTTAGTTATGGTGGTACCTCTCTTATAATTCTACTTTGTTCGGTAGGAGTGTTGCTGAATATATCAAGGCAAAGTCAGAAAATATAAAAGAGAGGAGAAATTAAATGAAAGTAATAATTGCAGCGGCACAAACTGGAGGACATATTAATCCAGGAATTGCAATTGCTAATAAAATAAAAAAAGAAAACAAAGATGCAAAAATAATGTTTATAGGTACTACTAGAGGGTTGGAAAATGATCTAGTTCCAAGAGCAGGATATGAATTAAAAACTATTGAGGCATATGGTATAAATAGAAAAATGAGTATCGAAAACATAAAAAATTTGTTAAAAACGATGAAGGGACTTACTGAAGCAAAAAAAATAGTAAATGAATTTAGACCAGACATAGTTATTGGAACAGGTGGCTTTATATGTGGTCCTGTACTTATGGCGGCAAGAAAATATAATATACCAACGGTACTACATGAAAGTAATGCTTTTCCAGGTGTTACTACTAAATTATTATCAAACAAAGTAAATACAGTATTAGTAGGATTTAAAGATGCTATAAGCAGACTACCAAAGGCAAAGAATATAGTAGTTACAGGAACTCCAACAAAAGTAAAAAAAATAAATTTATCTAAAGAACAAAAAGAAAAAATAATAGATGAACTTAAGCTAAATAAAGAATTACCAATTGTACTCATATTTGGTGGGAGCCAAGGTGCTAAGTCAATAAATTCTTGTATGATGGAAGTGATAAAAAATAAAAGCAATTCTGGTTATCAAATAATATGGGCACCTGGTCCAAAACAATATGATATTATAAAAGACAATTTAAAAGAATTTAATATAGATATAAATGAAATAAAAAATATAAAGATAATACCATATATATATAATATGGAAGAGATGATGAATTTAGCAGATATAATAATTTCAAGAAGTGGAGCAATGACAATAACTGAAATTGCAATTACAGAGAAACCAGCAATTTTTATACCTTTTCCATTTGCAACAGAAAATCATCAAGAGTATAATGCAAGAGTACTTGCAGACGCAGGGGCAGCAAAAATCATATTAGATAAGGACTTAAATGCAAATATTTTGTCTGATATGCTAAATGACATGTTGAAAGATAAAAATAAATTATTAGAAATGGGACAAAATGCAAAAAAGGTTGCTATTAAAGATGTTGAAGAAAAGATATATGAGGAAATAAAGAAATTAGTTAAATTATAAAAACGACAATTTGAATAACAAAGGAGGCAATTTATGGATTTAGAAAAATTTGAAAAGAATATAGGATATACATTTAAAGACAAGCATCTTATAAAAACAGCATTAACGCATACTTCATATGCAAATGAGAAGAAAATAGAAAGCAATGAAAAATTAGAATTTTTAGGAGATGCAATTTTAGAATTTATTGTGAGTGATTATTTATACAATAACTATAAAGAATTAAAAGAAGGGGAAATGACTAAAGTTAGAGCAACAGTAGTTTGTGAAGAAAGTCTATATAAGATTGCAAGTGAGCATAATTTTAGTGATTTTCTGTATGTAGGTAAGAGCGAAATAAAATGCGGTCGGTAATAAAAAACCAGCAATACTTGCAGATAGTGTTGAAGCGGTTATTGCAGCAATCTATAAAGATTCCAACTTGGAGAGTGCTAAAACTTTTATTATCAATAATTTAAAGGATTATATAGAATTATCAAGTAAAAATGTTGGACAGAAAGATTATAAAACAGTATTACAGGAGAAACTCCAAAAAAATGGTAGTGTAGAAATTGAATATAAATTATTAAATGAAAAAGGACCGGATCATGATAAAATATTTGTAGTTGAAGTAAGATGTAATGGAAAGGCTTTGGCTTGTGGAGAAGGAAAAACAAAAAAAGCAGCAGAAATGGAAGCGGCCAAACAAGCATTAACAAACAGTAACGAACATAAAAACTGACATCAGTAAATCACAGTAGGGACATAACTTAATCTATGAGGAATGCCTATGACAAAGGTGTGTCCCTATACCTTAAAGGAGAGGAAATTAATGAAGGAAAAAGAGCAATACATAATACCAATATTTGTGCCACACTTAGGATGTCCAAATGATTGTACATTTTGTAATCAAAAAAGCATAAGTGGTCAAACAAAAAAAGTTACAAAAAGAGAAGTAAAAGAGACAATAGAAGAGTATTTAAAAAGTTTTAAAGAACAAGATAGTTACAAAGAAATAGCTTTTTTTGGAGGAAGTTTTACAGGTATAGAAATAGAAAAACAAGAAGAATTATTACAGGTAGCATATGAGTATGTAAAAAACAAAAAAGTTGATTCAATTAGAGTATCTACTAGACCGGATTACATAGATAAAGATAGGTTGAAACTTCTTAAAAAATATGGAGTAAAAACAATAGAATTAGGTGTACAGTCTACAAATGATTACATATTAAAAAAATGTAAAAGAGGACATACTTTTGAAGATGTAAAAAAAGCTTCAAAATTAATAAGAAGATATAAATTTGAACTTGGACATCAAATGATGATAGGACTTCCTGAAAGTACGAAATTAGATGAATTAAATACAGCAAAAGATTTAGCAAAATTAAAGCCTAAGATGGTAAGATTATATCCAGTGTTAGTAATAAAAAATACAGAATTAGAAAAAGAATATAAAAGTGGAGAATATGAACCATTATCAATAAACCAAGCGGTTGAGAGATGCAAAGAGTTATATTATTTCTTTACAAGAAGAAAAATTTCAGTAATAAGGATGGGACTTCAAAACACAGATTTAATATCTAATCCAAAAAATGAAAAAAGCGAAGTTGTAGCAGGACCATACCATGAAGCTTTTGGACAATTAGTAGAAGATAGTATTTGGTATGATACTATATTAGAAAAAATAAAGAAATTCAATGTTAAAGTAAAAGAAATCGAAATAATAATTAATCCTGAAAATGTAAACAATATAGTAGGGCATAAAAAAGAAAATATTCAAAAATTAAGGGAATTATATGATGTGGATGTAAAGATAAAGCAAAAAAAGGAAATAAGACCAGGAAAATTTGAAATAAAAGTTATAAAAACATATACAGACTTTTTAGATGAATAAAAAATCTAAAACCCTTCATAATAAATATGGAGGGTTTTATGCAATTTAAAACAAAAAGGGAAGTAATTAAATTCAAATATTTATTGATACAAGCTATACAGATAATTGTTGGAACAGCTATTATAGCTGCTGCAACTAGTCTTTTTTTGCTCCCAAACCAGTTATCTGCTGGAGGCTTTTCGGGAATAGCAACAATTACATATTACTTATTTAATATTCCATTACGGAACTATGGTATTAATTTTGAATATACCTTTATTTGTTATATCATTATTAAAAAATGGAAAAGTCTTTTTTATTAATGCAATAGCAGGGACAGTATTATTATCATTATTTTTAGATATATTCGATAAGTTTACACCACTTACAAATGATAGGTTTTTAGGTTGTATATATGGTGGAATAATAGCAGGTATAGGAACAGCAATAATTTTAAAAGCAGGTGCATCAACCGGAGGGAGTGATCTTTTAACACAAATAACTAAAGCATTTAATCCGAATATAAAAATAAGTAACTTGCTTGTTATTTTGGATACAACTATAGTAGCATTAAATGTTCTATTTTTTAGAGAATTAGAAGTAGGATTATATTCTGCAATTACGATATTTATAATGGGAAAGATGTTAGACATATTTTTTGAGGGTATAGATTTTGCAAAAATTGTGTATATAATATCTACAAAATATGATACAATAGCAAAAGAAATAGGAGACAAAGTAAAAAGGGGAAGTACATCACTACAAGGACAGGGAATGTATAAAAAAGAGGAAAAAAATGTATTAATGTGTGTGGCTTCAAGAAATGAGGTTCGAGAAATAAGAAAAATTGTAAATGAAATTGACAAAAATGCATTTATTGTGATATCAAATGCAAGAGAAGTATTTGGGGAAGGATTTAAAAAAGAATAAAACTGTTTTGTAGATTTGTGAAGAGATTTGCGGAATAAATACGAATTAATGTGGAAAACGTTGACATAAAATAAAAGATGTTGTATAATTTAACATATAGTACTTGAGTAATATAAACCTGATGTTTGTAGCATTTCTGGACCTCTTAACCTAAATAAAGAAAGGAATTTATAAGATTGGAAATGGTTGTAGATATAAACAGTATAATTGATTTAGATAATAAATATTACTTAAAAATAGTGAATAATGTAAATGAAAAAATAGAAAATGCTACAGAAATTAAAGAATTAAAATTAAGTACTATTTTTAAAAAAGAAAATCTAGTTCTTAAAATTGATTTTAATAGTTTTGATAAAAAACAATATAAAAAAATATTAAAAAAATTACTTTTTATAAAAAAAATGAAATCAGAAAATAGAATAGGAATTAAAGAGGATTCAAAAATTCTATTAGGGTATATAATAAACTATGATAAAGATAATAAAAATCATAATGACTTTATTTTAGCTATTAACGCTATATTTTATAAAACTAGATATGAAAGATATAATTATATTTATGATACAGTATGTGATTATTTAGATAGTTTTTTTTATGGAAAAAATTTATGTGATTTTAAGGACAACCAATGTGGAGAAAAAAAGGGGACATCTTCAGTTATAGGGTGTTGTCGTCATTATAAATATAAATTATTAGGACCGCTTTGCTTTAAATGGTCTATATGTGAACATTTGACAAAAGAGTATAAATGTGGTGCAAAATGTATAGGTTGTAAATTATATACATGTGATTATTTAAGGAGTAAAGGAGTTGTATTTAAAATAAAAGATATTTTATTATTAGATGTATTCTTTAGACCGTTACAAAAATATTACATAAGATACATGTTATATACTCCAAAAGAAAAAATTATAAAAAGATTAATGATTACCTAATATTATAAATGCAAAATTAGAAAATATTCATTATTTAATTAATAAAAAACCAAAGCATAATCACCTTTCTTGTATGTTATCAAAAAAACATATCAAATTACACAATATGTTATACGATTTATTGTGGACAAAACAGTGAAATATATTCACTGCTTAAGTTTATTTGGTATTATTCAGAATAAAAATTAAGATAGAATACTAAGTGTAGAGACTCGATATACGTTATAATAGGTAAAAAATTATATTTTGTATAGATATTAGAATAATATTGTGATAAAATATAACATATAAAGTAAAAGGGGAGAACATATGAAAAAAGTCAAAATTTTAATTATTACACTAGTATCAATACTTATAGTAGGATGTATTACATTTGCAATATTATATTTTGCAACAGATATTTTTAAATCAGATAAAGATTTATTTTTAAAATATGCAGGTCAAATAAATTTAGATGAATTTATTGATTTAGAAGGTTTTAACAGTTATATTGAAAAAACAAAGACAAAGACACATTCAAACGAAGGAACAATTGCATTTAATATGGATGTGGAAGAAAACTCAATGAATGAATCGATAAAATATAACGGCTATTCTGATCCAGTAAGTAATAAATCAAATTATGATATAAGCATAAATAATGATAATGAAACTTTACTACAAATGAATTATTTGAGAAATCAAGATTTATATGGAGTATTATTTAAAGATATAGTTAATCAATATATTGTAGTAGATAATAATGATTGGGAAGAATATGCTGCAAAAGTTGGTTTAGATGGTATAGATAATATACTAGATAAAATACAATTTAGTAAAAATATAGATTTATCAAAACGTAATGAATTAAAAACTGTATTTAATAAATATATAGATATTGCAGTTAAAGCAATACCTGAAGAAAAATATTCAAAGATTGAAAAAGAGAAAATTTCTTTGAGTGATAACACAGAAATAGAAGCAGATGGATATAAGATAAAATTAAAAATAAAGGATCTTCTATCAATATCTAAAAAAGTATTAGAAAATGCAAAAAATGATGAACAATTATTTAATTTAATAAAAAATGATGACATGACATTTGAAAGTTATCAAGCTAACATTCAACAAAGCTTGGATACTGTGTCTCAAGAGATAACTGATGAACAAAATATTAATATATTAACTATAACTATTTATAAACAAGGAAAGAATACTGTTAAATTTTCTATAAAATTAGCAGATGAAGAAGAAACAATTAAAATGGAAGTAGCTTTTGAAAAATTATCAAAAGGAATGAGTTTAATATATGATTATTTTGTTACAACAATTTCTGGTACTAATGAAAATAAAATGACTATTACAAAAACAAATAATTCTAAAGAGCAAGAAGTTGTAGATGGAGTAATGACACAACTAGTAAACGGAGAAGAACAATTAAATTCTAATATTAATATTACTAGAAATGGAGATTATACGTCTGATAATGTCTCATTTGACGTAGCTGCATCTATAAAAAATTCATTAGAAGATATAAATGTTAATATTAGTTTAAATAATACTTCAAATTTCTCGGCATCACCACAATTTGAAGAATTTAAAGAAGGAAATTACTTAGTTATAAATAAACTTTCTGAAGAACAATCAAATAATTTATTTAGGAATTTATGGAATTTACTAACAGAAAAACTTAATAAAAAAGATTTTTTTATAACATTTATAACATCAAAAATTGAAGCATATACACAATTTGAGAGTGCATATAAAGCAAATCAAAATACTAGTAAAGAAGGAAATGGATTTTTAAATGGAATTACTGGGGGAAACGAGTCAATTACATCACAAAGTTCAATTTCAAGTTTAGAAACTCAAAAGGTTCAAGCGTTCAATAGTCAATTTACATCTTATGAAGGAATAAGAAAAGGCGCAGAAATAAAGAGTCTACAAAATATGGTTAATGCAAGTAATGCAGCAAATACACAAAATATAGTTGCATATTCTGGAGTTTCAAATGAGGCGATAGACACAAGTAAAACATATAAAGTATCATTTGAAAGAGATGCAGGAGGTTATATTAATAAAGTAATAGTAGAAGAAAATTAAATAAGCTAAGAGAGTTCAAATATGAACTCTCTTAAAAAATGCAAAAAAATGTTGATAAAAAACTATTTTTAATATATTATATATAATATTGAATTTTAGAAAAAAGAAGCACGATGAGCTTCTCATTTTCTTTGAAGGTGGGAGACATGTATTTAAAAAGACTAGAATTACAAGGATTTAAATCATTTGCAGATAAAACTGTTTTAGAATTTAGACCAGGTATTACATCAGTTATTGGACCAAATGGATCAGGGAAAAGTAATATATCTGATAGTATTAGATGGGTACTTGGAGAGCAAAGTATGAAATCTTTAAGAGGTTCAAAATCAGAGGATATAATATTTGCAGGAACTCAAAGTAGAAAATCGTTGGGGTTTGCGGAGGCCTCAATTGTTATAGATAATACTGATGGAAAGCTTCCGATAGAGTTTTCTGAAGTTACGATTACAAGAAGAATATATAGAAGCGGAGAATCAGGATATTATATAAATAAAACACCATGCAGATTAAAAGATGTGTTGGAATTGTTTATGGATACAGGTATAGGTAAAGACGGATACTCAATAATAGGACAGGGAAAGATAGATGAAATATTAAGTAATAAATCAGAAGATAGACGTGCTATTTTTGAAGAAGCTGCAGGAATTGTAAAGTACAGAGTTAGAAAAGCAGACTCTGAAAAAAAATTAGAGCAAACAAAACTGAATCTTCTTAGAATAAATGATATATTGTCAGAGATAGAAGTTAATATCGAACCATTAAAAAAACAATCTGAAAAAGCAAAAAAATATTTAGATTTGAGAGAAGAATTAAAAGGGATAGAGATTGGATTGTTTTTATACAATATAGACAATTATAAAGAAAAAATTTCTGAGATTGCAAAAGATATAGATATATATATGAGTCAAAATAATGATGAAGAATCAAAAATGCAAGAAAAACAGAATTTAAAAGAAGAACTAAAAATTAAAATAGATGAGATAATATTAAAAATAGAAGAGACACAAAACTTAGGTTTTGAAATGAGGGAAAAACAAGAAAAAATAAATTCAGACATAAACATTGCAAATGAAAGAATTGCAAATAATAAAGAAAATTTTGACAGATATTTAAAAGAAATAGAAGAAGTAAATTTAAGAATTACAGAATTAGAAGAAGAAAAGAAACAGAGATTAGAAAAGAAAACAAACTTATCATCAAACAGAGAAAAATTTTCTAAAGAATTAGAAGAAAAAGAAAAAGAATTAGAAGAAATAACTACAAAATTATCTACAGAAGAAAAGAAAATAGAAGACAAGAAGAAAACGGTAGAAAAAAATACAGACTTAAAATATGAAAAAGTAACATTAATAAATACTCAAGAGGTAAATTACGAGAACCTAGAAAAAAGAGAAAAAACTGTAAAAAATGAAATATCAGATACTATATCAGAGTTAGATGAGAAGAGATTAGAAAAAGATGAAATATCTAAAACTTTTTATGAGATAGAAGCAAAAAGAAATGAGTCGGCTAAAAAACTAGAAGAAATAAACGAAAAAAAAGAAAAAAGTCTTTCAAAATTAAAAGAATATCAAGATAAAATAAATGCTTTATCAAGTGAAATGAGAGTTAAAGATTCAAAATTAAAATTCTTAAGTGATATGGAAAAGGAAAAAGAAGGATACATAAGGAGTGTAAAATCCCTTTTATTAGACTGTGATAAAGATGTAGGTTTAAAAAAAGGTATGCATGGAGTTTTAGCAAATATAATTTCAGTTCCTAAAGAGTATGAAACAGCAATAGAAATGACACTTGGACAAACTCTTCAAAATATAGTTACAGATACAGAAGAAGATGCTAAAAAATTAATAGAACATTTAAGAAAAAATAATTTAGGAAGAGCATCATTTTTACCAATTGCATCTGTAAAAGGCAAGAAAGTAGACAGATTAATAAAAAATAGTTTAGGTGGTGTAATAGGGATTGCATCAGATTTAGTAAAAGTAGATAAAAAATATGAATCTATAATTCTAAATTTACTTGGTAGGACTGTAATTGTAGACAATATGGAAACAGCAATTATTCTTGCTAGACAAAATAGCTATTCATTTAGGATTGTTACTTTGAAAGGTGACGTAATAAATCCAAGTGGTGCTATAACTGGTGGATCTGCAACAACTAAATTTAATAATATTATAGGAAGAACTACTCAAATAGCAGAATTAGAAAAAGACATAAAAAATTTAACAAAAAAAATAGAAGGTTTAGAAACAGAAAAACAAGAATATGAAAAATCTCAGGAAGATGTTATAGAAGAAGTAATAGGCTTAGAACATATAATGCAAGATACAGAGATTGTATATGCAACAGAAAAACAAAAAGTTTTAGCTGTAGAAGAAAATATTACAAGATTAGAAAACAAACTTACTTCTTTAAGAAGAGAGTTAACTGAAATAGAAGAGGCTAAAAAAGAAAGTTTAACTTCAAAAGAGGAACTAGAAAAAGAAATAGAACAATTAGAAAAAGAAGTAGAAGAACTTTCGGCAGAAATAAAAGTATTTAGTGAAAACAACAAAGATAATCAAAAATATATAGATGATTTGAATTTCGATATTACTAATTTAAAAATATCTGTAAGTTCATTTGATGAAAGTAGTGTTTCAATTGATGAGTTAGTTCAAAGAATAGAACAAGATATAGAAAATAATAAAGCTAGTATAGAAAATAAAACAGCATTAAGAGAAAAAATTCTAGAAGATAATAAAGCTTTGGAAGAGCAAATTATAAATTTAAATGAAGAAATAAAACAAATGGAGCAAGAAGTAGAAACAAGCGGAGATAAAATAAATACTTTAAAACAAGAAAGAGTTAAAAAAAATGAAGAACTTGCAAAAACAGAAGAAGAAATATCACAGCAGTTTGAAATAATAGAAGAATTAAAAGGACAAATAACAAAAAATGAAGTTAAAAAGTCTAAGATAGAATATGAATTAGAACAGATTATCAATAAAATGTGGGAAGACTATGAAATTACTCCAAACAATGTAGGAGGAGAATATAAGAAACCTGAAAATGCAGTGGAAACTACAAAACAGGTAAAAAGTTTAAGAGATCAAATAAGAGATTTGGGAAGTATAAATATAGATTCTATTGAAGAATATAAACAGACAAGAGAAAGATATGACTTTATGTGTGAACAAAGATTAGACCTAGAGAATTCTAGCAGTAAGTTAAAGAAAGTAATTCAAGATATGACAAAAATAATGAAAGAGCAATTTGAAAAACAATTTAAAGTTATAAATAAAAACTTTGGTGAAGTATTTAAAGAATTATTTGGAGGAGGTAAAGCAGAGTTAAAATTAACAGATGAAGAAAATATCTTAGAATGTGGAATAGACGTAGAAGTGCAACCACCAGGCAAAAAGCTACAAAATATGACGCTTTTATCAGGAGGGGAAAAAGCATTTACAGCAATTGCACTATTATTTGCAATATTAAAAATAAATCCATCACCTTTCTGTGTATTAGATGAAATAGAAGCTGCATTAGATGATGTAAATGTATATAGATTTGCAGATTATCTAAAAAAATTTACGAAAAACACACAATTTTTAGTAATAACACATAGAAAAGGAACAATGGAGGCAGCAGATACAGTATATGGAATAACAATGGAAGAAAACGGAATATCTAAATTACTTTCAATGAAACTGAAATAGATTTAGACATATTTCTAAAAAAGTGTTTGACAAACAATGTAAAGTATGGTAAAATATTCATCTGTAAGCCGCATAAGTTAGGTAAAAAAAGCTACAAAAGTAGCTACCTAAGTTTAATCTTAGCGAGTATTAGAATAATGGAGGTCGTATAAAAGATGTACGCAGTAATTGAAGCTTGTGGAAAGCAATACAAAGTAGAAGAAAAAGATGTAGTATTTTTCGAAAAATTAGATACAGAAGAAGGTAAAAAAGTTACTTTTGATAAAGTAATGTTAGTATCTGATGATGGAAAAGTACAAGTTGGTAACCCTTATGTAAAAGGTGTTAAAGTAGAAGGAAAAGTAGTAGCACATGGAAAAGGTAAAAAAATTATCGTTTTCAAGATGAAAGCTAAAAAAAATGAGAGAAAAAAACAAGGACACAGACAACCATATACAAAGGTTGAAATAACATCAATTAAAACAGCTACAACAAAAACTACAACTGAAAAAGAAGAATCAAAACCAGTAGCTAAAAAGACCACAACAGCAAAAAAGGAAACAACAACAAAAAAAGCAGCAACTACAACTAAAGCAACAACTGCAAAGAAAGAAACAGCAAAAGCAGAAGAAAAAGTTGAAAAAAAATAAAAATTAAGTAAAAGGAATTATAGATAATAGCAAATTCGAAGGGAGTGAAATATAAATGGCACATAAAAAAGGGCAAGGTAGTGTTAAGAACGGAAGAGATAGTGAGTCTAAACGTTTAGGTATAAAAAGGGCTGACGGACAATTCGTTTTAGCAGGAAATATATTAGTAAGACAAAGAGGTACAAAAATGCATCCAGGAGTTAATGTAAATAAGGGTAGTGATGATACTTTATATGCAGTAGTAGATGGAACAGTTAAATTTGAAAAAAAGGGAAAAGACAAAAAACAAGTTAGTGTTTACCCAGTAGAAAGCAAATAAAAAAAGCTCTCCAAAATATTGGAGAGTTTTTATTGTAATAATAATTAAATTAATGTATAATATATAGAAATTCAAGATGAGGTACAAATCAGGAAGGGGAATATTATGGGTAAAAAGATAATATTAAGCGGAATACAAGCAACAGGTAAATTAACGCTTGGAAATTATTTAGGAGCAATAGATAATTGGGTAAAAATGCAAGAAGAATATGATTGTTATTATATGATAGCAAATTTACATTCTCTTACAGTTAGAAATAACCCAGAGGAATTAAAAAATAATACATTAAAAATATTAGCAATATATATTGCAGCAGGTCTTGACCCAAATAAAAATACAATATTTATACAATCACAAGTAAAAGAACATGCAGAGCTTGGATGGATATTAGATTGTTATACATATATGGGAGAACTATCAAGGATGACACAATTTAAGGATAAAGCAGCAAAACATGCAGATAATATAAATGCAGGATTATTCACATATCCAGCATTAATGGCAGCAGATATTTTGCTATATCAAGCAGATTTAGTTCCTGTTGGAGAGGACCAAAGACAGCATTTGGAGTTAACAAGAGATATTGCAGAAAGATTTAATAAACTTTATGGTAAAACTTTTGTTATTCCAAATGCCTATGTTAGAAAAGAAAGTGCAAGAATTATGGGACTCCAAGACCCTGAAAGTAAAATGAGTAAAAGTGCTACAAATTTAAATGATGTAATTTTTTTAGAAGACGAGCCAGAAGTAATACTTAAAAAGTTAAAAAAGGCGGTAACAGATTCAGAAAACAAAGTAAAATTTGACCCAGAAAGTAAACCAGGTGTAAGCAATTTGATGCAAATATATTCAGCAATTACTGGCAAGAAAATGGATGAAATTGAAAGTGAATTCGATGGTAAAGGATATGGAGATTTTAAAATGACAGTTGCAAATTCGGTTATCGATAAATTAAAGCCAATTCAAGAAAAATATAAAGAGATACTAAACAATAAAGAATACTTAGAAGAAATATATACAAAAGGTGCAGAGAATGCAAGAAAAATAGCATCTAAAACATTAGAAGATGTAAAACAAAAAATTGGAATTTTATAGAAAAATATTGACAAATTGGAATAGATAATATATACTAATAATAGCAATATTGCGGTAGGTTTTCATTATGTATATGCCAATAAAAAAGACTAGGAGTGCTGTTCCTAGTCTTTTCGCTTGCTAGCTTTTGTCGTTATTATTTATTACCAGATAAACAATAATTAAAGCTAGCATCTTTAGTAGGTTTATCATTATGTAATTCGCCTCCTTTCTACCTTTTGGAGAAAGGCAAATAGATTATATCACACTAAAAGACAAAATGTAAATATTTTACAATTAAAAAATAAATATTATGTTGTAATATTAATAAAAATAATATATAATGTAAAAAATATATCTTAGGGGGAGCTTTAAATAAAAAAATATTACTATATAAGGAGAATAGAATGTTTATAGATTATACAAAAATTATAATTAAATCTGGAAACGGCGGAAACGGAGCAGTAAGCTTTAGAAGAGAAAAATATGTTGCAGCAGGTGGACCAGACGGAGGAGATGGCGGAAAAGGTGGAGACATATATTTCGTAGTAGATCCAGATTCTAACACATTAATTAATTTTAGATATAATAAAAAATATAAAGCTGAAAACGGACAAAATGGCAGTGGAAATAGATGCTATCGGAAAATCTGGGGAAGATTTATATATAAAAGTTCCAAGAGGTACAGTTGTAAGAGATAGTGAGACCGGAAAATTAATTGCTGATTTATCAAAAGAAGGACAAGTTGAACTTATTCTTCCAGGAGGAAGAGGTGGAAAAGGAAATTCACATTTTGCTACATCTACAAGACAAGCTCCAAGATTTTCGCAAGATGGAGAAAAGGGAATAGAAAAAGAAGTGATACTTGAACTAAAACTCCTAGCAGATGTAGGATTAATAGGTTTTCCAAGTGTTGGTAAATCTACTATTCTTTCGGTAGTAACATCTGCAAGACCTAAAATTGCTGATTATCATTTTACAACATTAGAACCAAATTTGGGAGTTGTAAAAACAGAATATGGAGATAGCTTTGTAATTGCAGATATACCAGGTATAATTGAAGGGGCAAGTGAAGGAATAGGGCTAGGATTAAGATTTTTAAGACATATAGAGAGAACAAGACTTTTACTTCATATTGTAGATGTATCAGGTTCAGAGGGTAGAAATCCAGTAGATGATTTTAAAATTATAAATAAAGAACTAAAAAAATATAGCGAGAAATTAAGTACAAGGAAACAAATAATTGTTGCAAATAAAATAGATAGTATGCAAGATGAAAATTTATATAGAGATTTAGAAAAACTTGCAAAGGAAAATAATATAGAAATATTTAAAATATCTGCTGTAACAGGAGAAGGATTAAAAGAATTATTTGCATATGTTTCTAAAATATTAAAAACTCTTCCAAAAGAAGAATTAGAAGAAGTGGAAGAAAAGAAGATATACACATTAAAAGAAGAGGAAGAAGGATTTAATATAAGAAAAGAAAATGGTATTTATATAGTAGAAGGACCTTCAATTGAAAAAATAATGAGCAGAGCGAATCTTGAGGATAATGAATCATTATATTATTTCCAAAAAAGTATTAGATTTTTAGGAGTAGAAGATAGATTAAAGGCAATGGGGGTAAAAGAAGGAGATACAGTAAAATTCATAGATTGGGAAATGGAATGGTTTGATTAAAAAAATTTAAAAAAACAAAACTTTTGTTTGACATCCGTTTGTTTGTATGATAATATATAGAAAAATATATTTTCGGGAGTGATTATATTGAAAAATGATGATATGATTGATTTGAACAAGAGAGAAAGAGCAATACTTAAATTTATAGAAAAACAAATAAAAGACAAAGGATATCCACCATCAGTAAGAGAAATTGGAAAAGCAGTAGGATTAAGTTCAACAGCAACGGTACATGGCTATTTAGCAAAACTTTCAAAAAAAGGATATATTAAAAAAGAAAATCAAAAAGGAAGAACTTTAAAATTACTAAAGGGTGGTCTTGCCGATAATGAAGCATCAACTTCTAAACCAGTATATAATGGTAAGGAATTGATAGATGTACCTGTAATAGGCAAAATTACAGCAGGAGCACCAATACTTGCAGTAGAAAATGTTACAGATACATTTCCTATTCCAATAGATTTTGTAGGAAACAGTGAAAGCTTTATGCTTACAGTACGTGGTGAAAGTATGATAGAAGCAGGAATTTTAGATGGAGATTACATATTAGTAAAAAGACAAAATACAGCAACAAATGGACAAATAGTGGTAGCATTAATAGAAGATGAAGCAACAGTTAAAACATTTTATAAAGAGACCGACCATATAAGATTACAACCAGAAAATAGTATGATGGATCCAATAATAGTACCAGATTGTAAAATACTTGGAGTAGTGGGCCGGAGTATTTAGAAAACTATAAAATAAAAATAAAACATATTAAAAATTGTATCTTAATTAATAGATACAATTTTTTTGTTGTATAGGAAAATCAAAGATTTTTCTATACAACAAAGCTTCGCAAATATTCCACACAAAATTTTTTCAAAATTTTGGCGGATGAACAACGAGCGTAGGCTTTAAAATAAATTTAAATAGTCTGACACCAAAAAAGCCCACTGCTGTTCATTATAAAACTATAAGATAAATTATTGTTTGTTTGATGACATTTGTTTAGGCAATAGTTATAATATTTTATATTAATATTTTGGATACCGAGGTAGTGACTTCGTAGGCAACATCCCGCGCCAGCATGTGAGGTTAGAAATATTAATATAAAATATTATAACTATTGCAAAAGAAAAATAATTAAACAAATTACAATTTGTATAATTAATTTTAAATAGACTAATAATACAAATAGAGGTGAGTATATGCAAAAAGATAAAAAATTCCCCAAAAAAGAAGATACAACTAAATATGGAGAGTTTGTTTGTTCTAATTATCATTGGCTTCCAATAGAAAAACAAAAAGAACAGGCAGAAGATTTAGTGAATATGACAAAGGAAGATAAAGAAAATAAAGAATGAATTTTTAGAAATATAATTTAATAAGTTCTCGGGCACGCATCCACCTTTTATAATTAAAGGTGGGTGCGTGCCATTTAAAATAAATTTAAAAAAGTGTAATAATAATGCCCTAAGCCTAATATACATTTATTAAAGTTTAATTGTACAAACATTTTATTAGGAGGGAATATTAGTATGGAGAATCTAGAAATATATGAGGACATTGCTAATCGTACAGATGGAGATATATATGTTGGAGTAGTTCGGACCTGTTAGAACTGGTAAGTCTACATTTATTAAAAACTTTATGGACTTATTAGTTATACCTAATATACAAAATACATATAAGAAAGAAAGAGCAAGAGATGAACTTCCACAAAGTGCAGCAGGTAGAACAATAATGACAACAGAACCCAAATTTGTACCAAATGAAGCAGTGGAAATTACAGTAGGAGAAAATTTAAAATTAAAAACACGTTTAGTAGATTGTGTTGGATATTTGGTAAATAATGCACTTCGGATATATGGAAAATGATGTACCAAGAATGGTAAAAACACCTTGGTCGGATGAAGAAATACCATTTGAAATTGCAGCAGAAGTAGGAACAAAAAAAGTTATTACAGAACATTCAACGATAGGAATATTAGTTACAACAGACGGAAGTATAACTGAAATTCCAAGAGAGGACTATATTGAAGCGGAAGAAAGAGTTGTACGAGAATTAAAAGAATTAAACAAACCATTTGTAATTGTACTAAATACAAATAATCCATATTCAGATTATTGTAAGGAACTTGCAAGAACATTAGAAGATAAATATGGAGTTGCAGTACTTCCTACTGATTGTACAAATTTAAACATGGAAGATGTAAATGATATATTTGGTAAAATTCTATATGAATTTCCAGTAGAAAGAATTAACTTAAATTTTCCAGGTTGGGTAGATGGACTAACAGATGACCATTCATTAAAACAAGAATTATTTACTAATATAAAGGAAGCATTTAAAGATACAAATGCAATTAAAAATATAAATATGGGAATAGAAAGAATAAGCAAGAGTGAGATTGTAGAACAAACAACAATTAAAGAGATTAATCTTGGCAATGGTTCAGTAACAGTAGATATTCAGCTCCAAAATAATTTATTCTATAAGATATTGACAGAAATAACAGGCGTAGAAGTTCAAAATGAAGCAGATTTATTTTCAACAATTTCAAACCTATCAAAGGTAAAAAAGGAATATGATAAAGTAGCAGTTGCATTAGAAGAAGTAAAACAAAAAGGTTATGGAATAGTTACTCCTTCTATGGAAGAACTAATTTTAGATGAACCAGAAATGATGAAACAAGGTTCAAGATTCGGAGTAAGATTAAAAGCAAAGGCTCCATCTATACATATGATTAGAGCAGATATAGAGACAGAAGTATCACCAATAGTAGGTAGTGAAAAACAATCAGAGGAATTAGTAAACTATTTATTATCTGAGTTTGAGAATGATCCAATAAAAATTTGGGAATCAAATATATTTGGAAAAAATCTACACGAATTGGTAAATGAAGGACTTCAAAACAAATTATATAGAATGCCAGAAGATGCACAAGAAAAACTTAGAGAAACATTAGAAAGAATTATAAACGAAGGAAGTGGAGGTTTAATCTGCATAATATTATAAACAATAAAAGACGGGTATATCCCGTTTTTTTGTTGTATAGGAAAATCAAAGATTTTTCTATACAACAAAAATGCTATAATCGCTATCGCCTTTGAGATTTGCTCCTTGTAGTCGCAAACTCAAATCGGCGAGAACAAAGGGCGACTACGTCGATTTGTTCTTGTTTAATAAGTTGTAATTTGTATGAATTAATTGCAAACGTTGTAGGGGTCGCCGCCATCGGCGACCCGAATACATCGAAAAAAGCGCCCGAAAACATGTAAAAAATTATCAAGTAAATTACAATTGCGGGTCGCCCAGGGGTGCGACCCCTACGGATTTCAAAGTAAATTTAATCAAATAATCAAACAAATACCAATTTATCTAATTCATATTCATTAAATAAAATCATATTGCAAAAATAAAAATATGTGTTAAAATAAGAGGGAAACTTATAAAGGAGATATTATATGTTAAAAAACTTTGGATTTGTAAGGTGTGGAGCAGTAGTTCCAAAATTGAAAATTGCGGATGTAGATTTTAATGTTTGTGAAATAATTAATGAGATAAAACATGCAAAAGAAAAAAATGTTCAAATTGTATGCTTTCCTGAATTATCTGTTACAGGATACTCTTGCAGTGATTTGTTTTATCAAGATATATTAATTGAACAAGCAAAAAATGGATTGAAACAAGTAATTGAAGAAACTAAAGGTATAGATATTATAAGTATATTAGGAATGCCAATAAAATTTGAAAACCAATTATTTAATACAGCAGTTGTAATTCAAAAAGGAGAAATTTTAGGAATTGTTCCTAAAACTTTTATTCCTAATTATGGAGAGTTTTATGAAAAAAGATGGTTTGCATCTAGTAAAAATGTTAAACAAAATGAAATATATTTGTTAGGCAGGAAAATTCCTTTTGGTACAGATTTATTGTTTAAAGATAAAGAAAATGAAGATATATGTTTTGGAATAGAGATATGTGAAGACCTATGGGCAGTTGAAGCTCCAAGTAATAAAATTGCCTTAAATGGTGGAACCATAATTTTTAACTTATCTGCAAGTAATGAAGTAATAGGAAAAAATGAATATAGAAAAGATTTAGTTAAAATGCAATCAGCAAAGACAATTTCTGGATATATATATTCTTCAAGTGGTATAAACGAATCTACTACAGATACAGTGTTTTCAGGTTCAAGTATGATTTATGAAAATGGAAAATGTCTTGCAGAAAATGAAAGATTTAATTTTGAAAGCAACTTAATATATACAGATATTGATACAAAAAGGATAATGAACGACAGAGTAAGAAATATAAGCTATATGGGAGATATAGATGTATTAGATTATAGAAAAATTGATATAGATATTACGGATTGTTTAGAAAGCTTGGTAAGGGAATATGAAGAATATCCTTTTGTCCCAGCTGATAAAAAAAAAATAAATGAGATTTGTAATGAAATATTAAATATACAAAGTTATGGCTTGGCTAAGAGATTGTTACATACAAAAATAGAAAAAGTTGTTATAGGTATTTCTGGAGGACTTGATTCTACACTTGCATTTTTAGTAGCTATTAGATGTTATGAAATATTAGGTATTTCTAATAACAATATAATAGCAATAACAATGCCTGGATTTGGAACAAGTTCTAGAACATATGAAAATGCTAAAAATTTAATAAAAAGTTATAATGCAACATTGAGAGAAATAGATATAACTAAAGCATGCGTAAAACATTTTGAAGATATAGGGCATAATATATGCAAACATGACATTACATATGAAAATGCACAGGCAAGAGAAAGAACTCAAATATTAATGGATATTGCTAATGAAGAAAACGCTATTGTAATTGGAACTGGAGATTTATCGGAACTTGCTCTTCGGATGGTGTACATACAATGGAGACCAAATGAGTATGTATGGTGTAAATAATAGTATTCCAAAAACATTAGTTAGATACATAATTAAATGGATTGCAGAAAGCACCGAAAATAAAGAATGTAAAAAAATAATTTATGATATTTTGGATACACCAATATCTCCAGAATTATTACCAGTAGATAATGAAGGTAAAATAAAACAAATGACAGAAAGTTTAGTTGGTCCATATGTATTACATGATTTCTTCTTATATCATTTCTTAAGATATGGAGCATCACCTAAAAAGATATATTATATCGCTTGCAAAACATTTGATAAAAAATTTAGTAAAGAAGAAATAAAAAAATGGTTAGAGATATTTATTAAAAGATTTTTTACACAGCAATTTAAGAGAAACCCAATGCCTGATGGTCCTAAAGTAGGAACTATAAATTTATCACCAAGAGGTGATTTAAGAATGCCAAGTGATGCAGAATTTGAAATATGGCTAAAAAATATACAGTAAGGAGGAAACATGAGTAATTTTAAATCAGGATTTGTATCAATTATAGGAAGAACAAATGTAGGAAAGTCAACATTAATTAATAGTTTAGTTGGTGAAAAAGTTGCTATTACTGCAGATAAAAGTCAAACTACTAGAACTGCAATTAAGGCAATTGTAAACAGAGAAAATTCACAAATTATTTTTATTGATACTCCAGGAATACACAAACCAAAAACAAAACTTGGTGAAACAATGAACGAAACAGCATGGGGAACATTGCCAGATGTTGATGTTCTATTATTTATAATTGAAGCAACATCAAATAAAATCGGAAAAGGCGATAATCTAATTTTAGAAAAAATTAAAGAAAGTAATAAAAAGGCTATATTGATTATTAATAAAATAGATTTAATAGAAAAAGAAAAATTGTTAAAACTAATAGATACATATAGCAAAGAATACAATTTTGAAGCAATTATTCCAATATCTGCTATAAAAAACGAGAATACAGATAAAATATTAGATGAAATAGAAAAACACATTCCAGAAGGACCTGCATATTATGATATAGAGGAATATACTGATCAAACTGCAAGACAATTGATGGAAGAAACAATTAGAGAAAAGGCATTAAAATTATTAGATCAAGAAGTTCCACATGGTATACTTGTAGAAGTAGAAAAAATGAATTTAAGAAAGACAAGCAAAGGTCAGGATATATATGATGTTGAGGCAACAATATTTGTTCTTAGAAAATCACATAAAGGTATTGTAATAGGTAAAGATGGATTAATGTTAAAAAGAATTGGGATGTATGCTAGACAGGATATGGAAAAAATTTTATCAACAAAAATTAATTTAAAATTATGGGTTAAAACTAAAGAAAATTGGCAAGATAATCAAAGCATATTAAAAAGATTTAAAAGTGAATAAAAACTATAAAATTACAAAAGATAAAATTAAAGGTGTGAATTATCAAATACAATAAAATTCTTTTACACTTGAAAAACAAGGAGATGAAGACAGATGATAAAACAAATTGCATGGAATACCTTTAAAAATACTGGAAACATAGATACATTTTTAGAATTAAAACAGATAACAGACATTGTAGAAAATATAGAGGCGAAAAAATATGAAACTATTAAAAACGAAGGGATTAATAATTGCGGAGAAGACAGTAGCAGATTTTGATAAAATTGTAACAATATTAACACCAAATGGAAAGATTGAGGCAGCGGCTAAAGGTTCAAGAAGACCTAAAAGTCTTCTTATGGCTGCTACTCAATTTTTGTGTTTTGGAGAATATTTACTATATAAAAGTGGAAATACTTATTCTATAAATTCTTGCGAAACAATAGAAGTATTTTATAACATAAGAACAGATTTAGATAAATTAAAATATTCATCATATATAACAAAGATAGTAAATGATGTAACAACAGAAAATCAAAGTACATATAAAGTAATGCAACTTTTTTTAAATACATTATACATGATATCCGAAACTGACAAAGATTTAAGCCTAATAAATTCTGTTTTTATACTAAGACTTTTATCTATAATTGGATTCAGACCAATGATAGACGAATGTAAAGACTGCAAAACAAAGGATGATTTAAAGTATTTTAGTTTTAGAGATAGTGGATTTAAATGTACGGCATGTGGCAAACAAGATAAAGGAGCAATGGAAATTTCAGCAACAACAAAAGATGCAATTAGATATATAATTCTTTCAAATGCAAAAAAAATATTTTCATTTCAAGTACCAAAGGAAACCATAAAAGAGTTAGAAATAATATCTAAAATTTATTTGCAAGAGAAATTAGAAAAAGAATACAAATTGTAATTGCCTGTTTTTGGGCCTCCGAAGTCGGCGACCCCTACAACGTTTGCATTTAATTTATTATTTATCCTGTACGTGCGGAAATGGATTCCGCCCGTACAAACAACAATTTATTAAAATAAGTCTTGCGTATTTCATTTAATTCATATATAATCAAAATAGAAATGAGAGGAGAGATCGTTTATGGATATAACAATAACAGGTAAAGATGTAAAAGCAACAGAGGCTATAAAAGAATATGTTGAAAAGAAAATGGAAAGAGTAGAAAAATATTTTGATGGAGACATTAATGTAGTTGTTACAATAAGAGCAGAGAGATCAGAACAAATTGCAGAAATGAGTGTAAAGGTAAAACAAGATACATATAGAGCTGTAACTGCACATAAAGATATGTATGCATCAATAGACAAAGATATTGATATTTTAGAAGGACAAATAAGAAAATGGAAAACAAAAAAAGATAAAGCTAATAAAGATGATTCTATAAAGGCAATGACAGGTAGCTTTGGCGAAGAAGTTAAAATAGAAAATGAAATAATAAAAACTATATATTATGACATAAAACCTATGACACCAGAAGATGCAAAATTAAAATTACAAGAAAAACCACAAGATAAGTTTATAACATTTATAAATCAAGAAACAAATAAAGTAAATGTATTATTTAAATTAAAAGATAGTAAAAATTATGGATTATTAGAACCAGAAGCTTAAAATAGAAAAGGCAGGAGCACATCTCCTGCCTTTATGTATGTTTAAATAAAACATAATAAAACCAAGAAAAATACTTCTGCCATAAATTATAACATTAGTTAGTAAATTTATTTCATTTGGCTTTCAGCTTGTTGTATCATTTTTTTAACCATGTTACCACCGATTTTACCAGCGTCTTTAGATGATATATCCCCATTGTAACCATTTTTTAAGTTAACTCCAACTTCTGAAGCTACTTCATATTTGAATTTATCTAGAGCTTCTTTAGCTTCTGGAACTAATCTTCTGTTTGAATTTGATGTTGCCATTATTTTCACCTCCTAGGATATGAATTAAATCATTTAAAAGCATATTTGCTTTTCAATAATTATGATGTGCAGTAAAAATAAATTTAAACTAGAAATTTTTGTTAATTTTTTGTTTTATGTTGTAAAAAAATAATTTAATGATATATAATAATAAAAAATATGGAGGCATAATTGAATGTATAAATTAATAACAATTGATATTGATGGAACACTTTTAAATTCATATGGAGAAGTTAGTGATAAAAATAAGCAGTCAATACAGAAGGCAATTGAAAAGAATGTTGATGTTGTACTTACTTCTGGAAGAATGCCAAAAGCAATTTTACCAATTGCATATGAAATAAATTCAAATAAATATTTAATATCAGGAAATGGTGCAGCAATATATGATATTCAAAGGAATGAAACAATTTATAATAATTATATGACTAAAAAGAAAGTATTAGAAATTATAGATATATGTGAAAAAAACAGTATGTTTTATAATATATATACAAATAATGCAATACTAACAAAATCTATAAATTATAATATTTTATTTTATAATAACGAAAATAAAAAAAATCCGGAAAGCAAAAAAATAAAAATAAATGTTATAGATAATTTGTATGATTATATAAATAATTATAAGGGAGATGATTTTTTAAAATTTACAATTTGTGATAGTGACAAAATGATTTTTAAAAGTATAATAAACAAATTGAAAACCATTAAAGATATTGATGTATTAGAAGTGGCACATATGTCTAGAAAAATTATAAAACATGGGACTGATGATTTTGAAATTTCATATTTTTATACTGAGATTACAAACAAAAATGTAAATAAATGGACCGCAATAGAAGAACTTATAAAAATTTTAAACATTACAAAAGATGAAGTAATAGCAATAGGAGATAATATAAATGATAAAGAAATGGTAGAAAATGCTGGAGTGGGAATTGTTACAGGAAATAGTTCTCCAGTAATGAAAGAAATAGCAGATTTAGTTGTTGCAACAAATGATGAAAGCGGAGTTTCAGAGGCAATAGATAAATTTATAGATTAAAATATTACAGAAATATTACAGAAATATTACAGAAATATTATATTTAGATTACAATCACCTTAAATGTTGTTTTTAAGGTGATTTTGTTGTAAAATAAAATTAAATCACATTGTTATTATAGGAGGAATTTAATATGGTAGCAAATCCAATGCAAAAAAGAGCGAGAAATTCATTTTTACTAGGAATGATAATTACACTTGTAATATGTGCAATTATAGGAGGATTAGTATACTTTTTATTGTCAAATAAAGAAAAAGAAAAAGAAGAGGAAGAAGGAACACTTACATATGCTTATAGATTAAAGTCAAATGTTAAATCTGGAGAAGAAATAACTTTGGATAAAGTTGAATCAGTTTTAGTTACAGAAAAAGCTGTTCCAACAGGTGCATTTGCAGCTAAAACAAAAATAGTTGATTCAAATGGAAAAGAAACATGGCATGATTCAGCATTTCCAAGTGGATATAAAAGTAAATTAGACTTAAATGCAGGAACTATTCTAGCAGATAGCTTTGTTTATGCAGATGAACAATTAACAAATGATGTAAGATATGCTGAATATAATATGTTAGTATTACCAACTAAAGTAGCTGTAGGTGATTATATAGACATAAGACTAACACTTCCAAATGGACAAGATTTAATAGTTGTATCTAAGAAAGAAGTAAAAACATTACTAGGTGATACAATTGGCCTAGAACTTTCAGAAGGAGAAATTTTAATGATGGAAAGTGCTATTGTAGAAGCATATATAATGACATCATCAAAACTATATGCTATACAATATGTAGAACCAGGAATGCAAGATGCAGCAGTAAAAACATATACTCCTACAGAATCAGTACAAAACTTAATAGCTGCTGATGGAAATATAGCAGGTGAAGCAAGAAATGCATTAAGAGAAAGATTCGATAAAAATATGAGAGGTTATATAGATGGAGATAAAAATGCATATTCAGCAAATTCACAAACAAATTTAGAAACAAAATTACAAGAAGAAATAGAAAATGCAAAAGCAGCAAGAGAAGCATATTTATCAGGATTAACAAGTTATGAGAATAGTGGAAATGAATAAAAATAGGAGGACATTAGATTGAAAAAAATAGGGTTTATTGGAGCATTTGAAAAAACAGATTTAATACTATATGTTGCAAAAATATTAACAGAAGCTGGAAAAAGAGTATTAGTTATAGATACAACAGTGCTACAAAAAGCAAGATATATCGTACCAGCAATTGCTCCAACTAAATTCTATGTTACTGAGTACGAAAAAATTGATATAGCAGTTGGGTTTGAAAATCTTGAATCAATAAACAAATATTTAGAAAATATAGAAGCAAATTATGATATTATACTAATAGATATTGATTCAGCAAATATGTTTGCTTCATTTAATATGATATATGCAGAAAAATTATATTTTACGACTGCATTTGATAATTTTTCATTAAGAAAGGGAATTGAAATTATTAGTAATATTGATACTAAATCTAAAATAAAAGTAACAAAAATACTATTTGAAAGGGATGTTGTAGAAGAAAATGATGAATATTTAAATCTTTTATCAGTTTCTTATCCCATTGAATGGGCAGATGAGAAAATGTATTTCCCATACGACCAAGGTGACTTAACTGCAATAATTGAAAATCAAAGAGTATCAAAAATTAGATTTAGAAATTTAAGTGATCAATACAGAGATTCTTTGTATATGCTTACTCAAGACATAGCACCAGATATAAAATCAGGAAAACTAAGAAAAATAATGAGAAATATATAAGGAGAAATAATATGGCAATAATATCATTTTGGAATAATGGAAATGAGCAAAGAGGCAAGACACAGTCAATAGCAGCTATTGCTACATTCCTTGCAATACAGCATAATTATAAAATACTTATTTTAGACACTAAATATAATGATTATTCATATCACGATTGCTATTGGCAAGAAGATAAAACAATAAGTTTAATTCATAAAAATAATTCAAGAACAAATGTAGGAGCAGGAATTACTGGACTTACAAAAGCAATACTTAGTAATAAAACTTCACCAGAAATAATAACAAACTATACAAGAATAGTTTTTAGTAACAATAGATTAGAAATACTAACTGATACAGATGTTGCAAGAGCAGATTATGATATTAATAAAACTGTATTTAAAGATATAGCTAAAATTGCTAGTAAATATTATGATTTAGTATTTGTGGATATAGATAATAATTTAGAAGTTAATATAATTAATTCTTTACTAGAAGTATCAGATTTAGTTATACCTAGTTTATTACAAAATTTAAGACAAATTAATGATTATTTAAAAGAAAAACAAAGTAATATAACTTTAAAAGACAAGGCAACATTACCACTTTTAATAATGTATGATAGCAATTCAAAATATACAATAAAAAACGTATCTAGATATATGAAAGAACGTGAAAAAGTTTGTGCTATACCATATAATACATTATATTACGAAGCATGTGGAGAAGGAATAGTAGATGACTTTTTTATAAAGTTTAGAAAAATAAATTCAAAAGATGATAATGGAATGTTTATGGCAGAAGTAAAAAATACCGCAGAAAAAATAATTTACAAACTACAGGAATTACAAATGAGAATGTAAGAGAGGTGTTCTTAAAGATGAATGTTACAAATATTATATTAACATTTGTTGTATTAATATTAGCAGGAGTATTACTTAGATATTTTATACAAAAAAATAAAAAATCGACTCCAGAAGAAACTTTAGATGTAGATGATAAAACATATACTATCGAAAAAATGACTGAATTCATAAAGAAAAGATTAGATGAAATTACTAAAATAAACCTATATGACATTGGGCTTTCAGAGGAAGAATTAAAAAGAAGAAAGGCAAAAAAATATGAATTAAAAAAGGCCCTAAAAGGTTGTACATATGGTGATGTAAACGATAAAAAATATGTTAAAGAATTAATATACGATTTATTACTTAAGGAATATGGTGTTACAGAAGTTAACATATCAAAGTCAATACCATTTGATATTCCATCACTTCTTACATCTCAAGATAAATTCGAAATTTTATTATATATGTATAAAAAAGACTTTGGATATGAAGCATTAACCCAAATTATAAAAAAATATAATTTAGCTACATTAAAATATGTAGCAGGAGAAGCTAAACCATGCTATGTAATAACAAAAGAAGAAATAGATGAAATATTCGAAAAAGAAAATCTAGTTTTAAGTTTTCAAGATAAGTTAAATGTATTAGTACAAAGAATATATCAACATTATAAAGGATATAGCAGTATTGATGAAATAAGAGATATGAACATAGATGGTGTATCTGGAGGTGTATCTGGTCTTCCAGAAAGCTTTTTAAGCCAAGTTGCACAAACAGATGGCGACTATTTAAATCAAATTACAGAACATAAAGTTCCAAGAGCATGTGACAGTATTTGGATAATGTTCCAAGGTAAATCAATTCGTTTAGCATTTCTTTCATTTGGAAAAGAGAGCGAACTAAAAAGAGTATGTCAAAATATTTATAAATACAATAATCCAGGACAATTATCAGATACAAATGGATATAAAATTAATGAAATGAAGGACGGTTCACGTGTTGTTGTTGTAAGACCATCAATGTCTGAAACATGGGCATTCTTCGTAAGAAAATTCGATGTAAAGAGAGCAACACTAGAACAAATTGTTACAATACCAGGAAAAGAAGATGCAATAGACTTATTAAAATTCTTAGTAAAAGGTGCAAGAATCATATCACTTACTGGTGAGCAAGGTTGCCGGAAAAACAACAATGCTTATGGCAATGATTGAAAATATATATGAAACAATGAACCTTCGTATTACAGAAACAGCATTTGAGTTACACTTAAGAAAAATTTATCCAACAAGAAACATTTTGTCAATGCGTGAAACAGAAACAATTTCTGGACAAGATTGTTTGGACGTTCAAAAGAAGACAGATGGTAGTGTTAATATTATTGGTGAGGTTGCAACAGACCCTGTTGCTTCTTGGATGATTCAATCTGCACAGGTAGCTAGTAAATTCACATTATTTACACACCACGCAAAAACATTTCCAGACTTAGTTACAGCACTTCGTAACTCAATGCTTAGATCAGGAGTATTTACAGATGAGAAAACGGCTGAAGAACAAGTTGTTCAAGTTTTAAACTTTGATATACATTTGGTAAAAGACTTTAGAGGAAGACGTTATATAGAAAGAATAACAGAATGTATACCAGTAGAAGACAAAAATGAATATACTTATGACCACAGAAAAGAAAAGACATTAGAAGGAAAAATGGATAAGTTTATTGATAACGCAACAAATTACTTTTCTAAAGTTACAAATAAAGAACTATATAAATATGTAAATATTTTGGAATATAGAAATAATGAATATGTTATAACAAATAAAATATCAGATTACAACTTAAAAGAAATGCGTAACAATATGGATGAATCAGATATAGAAGAATTTGATAAATTCGTAGAAAGAAATTGGGGAGTTTCGCAAAAAGCAATACCTGTATCAGCAACAGTTGGAACTAATACTCAAACAAAAAGAAGAGGAAGACCCTCTAAAAAATGAGGGACATTCCTCGAACTATGAGGAATACCAGTGACCGAGGGGTGTCCCTCAAACATTGTGAAAGACATTCCTCGAGCTATGAGGAATACCAGTGACCGAGGGGTGTCCCTCAAACACAATAAGAAGAGGTGAAAGAAAACCATGACAAACCAAATGTTATTTTATATAATGGGAATAAGTGGTGGGCTATTTGTAATTATACTAATAGCATATTTCATCATGCAAAAAATGTTAAATAAAACAGATGTAAAGAGAATTAAGCAATTAAGGGAAGGAACTCAAGAAAAAAAGTTCACTTCAGACATTATTTACCAAAAATTATATATTTATTTTATAAGAATACCATTTTTAAATAGATATGTAATTAAACTCAGAAGAAAACTAGAGATTATAAACGTAGACGACGAATATTTAACAAGAAAACAAACTGCAAAAATAATATTAAATGCAATACTAATAATCTTACCACTTACAATATTAATAATATTATTAACACATAACGATATGTTATTATTATCTATATTATTACTATTTGAAGTATTTTTAATTGAAACAATAATGGCAGGAATGGTTGATAAACTAGATACAAAGTTATTAAAACAACAAGTGGGATTTTTTGCAGAAATTAGACATGCATATCATGAATTCAATATGGTTGAAGAAGCAATATATGATGTTTCACAAAAAGACCAACTAGAAGTATCAAGACAGGGAGAAAAAATATATGAAATATTAACATCAGACGACCCTGAAATAGAACTGGAAAAATACTATGATGTAGCACCAAATAGTTATTTGAAAGAATTTGCAGGAGTATCATATTTAACAAGAGAATTTGGAGATAGAACAGACAGTAATGGGGCATCTTTGTATTTAAAAAACTTAAACAACATTACAGAAGAAATGCAATTAGAGATATTAAAAAGAGATAAATTAGATTATGTATTTCAAAGTTTATCTGTAATAGCAATAGTACCAGTACTATGTATTCAACCTTTAAAGAACTGGGCTGTAACTAATTTCTCTTTTACTACTAGTTTTTATAATGGCAAAATGGGATTTGTAGTACAATTACTATTAATTATAGCAACATTTATATGTTATTTATTAACAAGAAAACTTAAGGATAATGCCTCAAGAAACAATGATTATAAAGATCCAGAAAAATGTTGGCAGGTAAAACTTTATAAAAGCAAAATAGGTAAAAAAATAATAGATTTATTTATGCCTAAAGAAAAAACAAAACAATATAATAAAGATATAAATTTATTAAAAGATGCAGCAAGCAAACAAAAACTAGAGACATTCTATGTAAATAGAATCACAGCTTGTATAGCAGTATTTATTATATCATTATTTATATTTAACCAAATACATAATGTGGCAGTTGATTATGTTTACGAAAATCCCACATCAGAATATAACATATTAGGTAGTATGACTGCTAAGGAGGAAGAAGAGGCAAAGCTACTTACAGATCAAGATAATTATTTCTTAGATAAATTAAAAAATAAAAAAGTAACACTAGATGAAATAAAAGTAGAAGTAAAATATTCTGAATATTATCAAGACGCAACAGATGAGGAAATTGATGAGGCTGCACAAAGAATAGAAGGAAAGCTAAAAATTGTAAATAAAGAATATTTAAGTTGGTTTGAATGGCTACTTGCATGTGTATTTGCCGTTGGAGGATATTGCGCTCCTAAATGGTTGCTAATATTCCAAAAAATCTTAAGAAAGTTAGAAATAGAAAATGAAGTAATGCAATTTCAAACTATTATATTGATGCTTATGAAAATTGAAAGAGTAAGTGTTGAAATGATATTAGAATGGTTAGAGAGATATTCTAATATATTTAGAGAGCCAATAACAAGATGTGTAAACAACTATGAGGCTGGTGCATGGGAGGCTTTAGAAGAACTAAAAAATGATATAAACAATGAGCAAATGATACGTATAGTAGAGGGACTTCAATCAGCAGTAGAAAAAATACCAATTCATGAAGCATTTGATGAACTAGATAATGAAAGAGAATATTATCAAGAAAAAAGAAAAGAATCAAATGAAAGATTAATAAAAAGAAAAGGTATGATAGGAAAAGTTATTGGATTTACTCCAATGGTAAGTCTATTTGTGGGATACTTAATAGTACCATTAGTACTAATAGGTTTATTAAGTATGACAAATGCATTTAGCACAATGTCTACGATGATGTAATAAAATGAGGGACATTCATCAATCTATGAGGAATGCCCGTGTACTGAGGCTTGTCCCTCATCCGAATAAAGAGGTTTGTTACTCAAACCTTGCAAATAAAAACAAAGGAGAAAGATATGGAAAATGCATCAAAAGCACTACTTATTGCAGGAGGAGTACTTCTTGCAATGATGATATTAGCAATAATGGTATATGTATTTGGAAGTATGTCAGATTTTGCAGAGTCACAGGATAGAACAGCAGCTACACAGGAAATAGTAGAATTTAATAAAGGATATGAAGCTTATAACAAGCAAAGAATGTATGGAACTGATGTAATAAGCGTTGTAAACAAAGCAATAAATCATAATAAAAATGTTGCACCAAATGCCGAAGATCCATACTATGTAAATGTAAAAATGCATGTAATTCAAAGTTTTGAAACAACAGGAAAAAGAATAGATAATACTAAATCAGCAAATCAGTTAGGATATGAAAAAGATTTAGATATTGGCGCTATAAGGAGTGAATTATCAAGTGTAACAGTTTCTACATCAGAGCTTAAAGCTGGGAGCTCATATGATTTAGGAAAATGGAAGGGTGACGTCTTAGAGATGAATTCTGGTATAATAAGTTTCTTTACACAAACAGATTCAGATACTATAAAAACTAAGGGTCAATATACATATTATATCTATTCTGCATTAACAAACTTTAAATCATCAATTTTTGAATGCTCAGAAGTACATTATAATCAAGAAACAGGTAGAATTGATGAAATCAGTTTTGAACAAATAGATACAAACTAAAGGAGAAAATCTATGGAAAATGCATCAAAAGCCTTGCTTATTGCAGGTGGAATTTTAATATCATTATTAGTACTAGCAATAATGGTATATGTATTTGCTTCTTATAGGGGAAATGTAATTTCTTATCAGCAAACAGTTGCAACAACAGAAATACAAAAATATAATGAAAATTTTTTGAAATTTCAAGGAAGAGAAGATATTACTATTCAGGAAATAATATCACTTGTAAATTATGCTCCACAATATTATAAGCAAACCGGAGTGGATGTTAGTATTCAAGTAGACAAAATTAATTATAATGGATCATCAAAGATAAATATAGATTTGAATGATGATGATGGAACATTAGATTTTATAAAAGTAATACAGGATAATTCTACAGAAGGTAGTAGTGGAAATATTAAACATTTTAAATTTGACAGTAACAGTATAACATATGATGATAGTGGATTAATAACGCATGTAGAATTTTGCGTAATTTAAAAATGTAAAATCGTTGCAAGTCAGAGATATTTGAATTAATAGATTTATAATGCATATATAATTAATATTTTTAACCTCACATTCTGACGCAAGCTAATTCTACGAGGTCACTACCTCGGTATCTAAAATATTAATTATATATGTATTATAAATCTAAATACTATTATTTTAAGTCTGACTGGCAACTAAAAATCTTCGAAAATACTAAAAAAATATTGCATATTGCAATAAAAAAGGGTATAATTAAAGAAGGAGGCATATAATGAAACAGGCATTTTTTATAATATCCGCAATAATTTGTATCATAATATTTTTTGTATGTGCCTTTTTAATAAACCTAAAAATAGAGCAAAATGAAATAAAAAGAGAAAACGCAGAATATGAAGAGTACTTAAATAAACAAATTTTAGGTACTGATGTTGCTACTTTAATTAGTAAAACAGTAAATAAAAATGAAAAAAACAATATACAAAAAGACGAAAAAGGATATTATATAGAAAATGATGAAAATAGCATAAAAATATATTTAAAAATGACAACAATAGATAAAACTTATTCTATGGAAGAAATATATAAAAATAATATAACAGATTTTGTAAAAAATTTTAATATTATTAAATTCAAATGTACAAAAATAGAATATCATAAAAAAACAGGAAGAATATCAGAGTTAATACTTGAAGAATTAGAAGAATAAATGATTTAATGGCTATTTTAAACCATAATATAATAAAGCTTTTAATATTTTAGTGCTAAACACTAAAGATAAAATAAATAAAAATTCAAAGGAGGAAAAATTATGGAGAATGCATCAAAAGCCTTAATTATAGCAGGAGCAATATTAATATCAATATTATTAATAAGTATAGGAATAATTTTAATAAACTCAGGAAAGGATGTAACATCAACAGGAACAGCAGGAATGAACAGTCAAAAGATTCAAACCTTTAACAGCCAATTTACGGCATATGAAGGAACAAGAAAAGGTTCAGAAATAACAGGTTTATATAATACTGTTAAATCAAGTAATGCAACAGATAGTCAGCATCAAGTTAAAATTACAGGAATAACATCAGCAACTGGCTTAACAGCTACAGCAAACTATACAGTAACAGTTACTTATGCAAGTGCAGATAGTAGTACAGCAGGTTCAGAGACAGAAAAAGGATATATTTCAACAATTAATGTAGCTAAAAAGAGTAGCTAAAATACAATATTATTGATTTTTAGGAGGAAAAATTATGGAGAATGCATCAAAAGCCTTAATTATAGCAGGAGCAATATTAATATCAATATTATTAATAAGTATAGGAATAATTTTAATAAACTCAGGAAAGGATGTAACATCAACAGGAACAGCAGGAATGAACAGTCAAAAAATTCAAACCTTTAACAGCCAATTCACAGCATATGAAGGAACAAGAAAAGGTTCAGAAATAAAAAATTTAGTAAATGTAGTTAATGCAAGTAATGCATCAGATAGTGAACATCAAGTTAATATATATTCATCTGCTTCAAGTATAGCAGAGATTAATAATACAACAAATTATACAGTTGAAGTTCGTTATTTTGATGGTAGTAACAGAACAACTGCCCCAAGTGATGCCAAGAATCAGTTAGCAGGTCCAGGTGTATCTAATGATGCAGCTAAATTTGAAAAAGGATATATTGATTGTATAATAATAAAATAAAGTAAAAGTGAGGAGGAAAAAATTATGGAGAATGCATCAAAAGCTTTAATTATAGCAGGAGCAATATTAATATCAATACTATTAATAAGTATAGGAATAATTTTAATAAACTCAGGAAAGGATGTAACATCGACAGGAACAGCAGGAATGAACAGTCAGAAAATTCAAACCTTTAACAGCCAATTTACAGCATACGAAGGGGATAGAAAAGGTTCAGAGATAACAAGTTTAGTGAATACAGTTATGTCAAGTAATGCAACAGATAGTGAACATCAAGTTGCTGTTTATGCACCTGTTGCTAATGTGGGCTCACTTACAAGTACAAAAACATATACAGTTACAGTTAATTATTCTAATGGTAAAGACCAAACTGCTCCATCAGGAACCCTAATAGCAGGTAAATTAACGAAGTCCGAACAAGGATATATAAATTATATTTCAATTTCAAACAAATAATGAAAATTCAAAGGAGAAAAAATTATGGAGAATGCATCAAAAGCTTTAATTATAGCAGGAGCAATATTAATATCAATATTATTAATAAGTATAGGAATAATTTTAATAAATTCAGGAAAAGATGTAACATCAACAGGAACAGCAGGAATGAACAGTCAAAAAATCCAAACTTTTAACAGTCAATTTACAGCATATGAAGGAAAAAGAAAAGGTTCAGAAATAAAAAATTTAGTAAATGCGGTTAATGCAAGTAATGCAACGGATAGTGAACACCAAGTTAATGTATATTGTTCAGTTAGTAGTATAAATGACATTGTTAGTACTGGAAATTATACTGTTTCCGTTCATTATTATGGAACAGATGCACTTACTGTTGGCAGTTACAAGTTAGTTGACACAAATGGCGCAAACGCTGGAAATAGTGAGAACGGATATATAGATTATATTAGTATTACTAAATCATAGTTGGAATTAGTAATTAATTATGAAATATTAGAAAAGTGATGTAATGATATATAAAAAATATTATATTTAAACAATTGCTATTATATAGTTAGGAGAAATGAGTTATGGAAAATGCAGTTGATGCTTTAAAAATTGCATTTGCAGTATTTGCATTTATTAGTGTGCTTGCAATATCACTTATATATATAACACAGGCTAAATCAACAGGAGATTATGTTTTATATTATAATGATAAAACAAATTTTTATAATAATTTATCATCTAAAGATAAAAACAGAAACGTTTCTATAACAGATGTTATATCAACATTATATAGGTACAAAGATGAAGGATTAAATGTAATAGTAAAACTAGGAGATGGAACATATAAATTTGATACAGATTTAACAGAAGACGACATAAAGGATTTGAAGAGTGAAGGTATATGGGACAAAAATACGGCTCCTTCAACAACAGCTGATATTGAAACGGTAGTAGGTAATTTTATAAGTAAAAAGCTAAATAAACTAAGTGAAAATGCACAATTTTTGGAGGATTTTGTTGAAGTTCCTTATAGTGGTAGATATCTTATAGGTGAAGATGGAACAGAAGTAATTCTATCAGCTGGTGATAAAAAAACATATATTACATATACTTTGAAGTAAATATATAATGATTACTAATGAAAAGAAGTATGAAAAATTACAAAAATATTTGTAAATATTTCTTGAATAGGAAATTTTAAATTTTCCTATTCAAGAATAAAATGGTAAATTCAAATGGTATTATGAATCATATAAAATAATTAATAATGAATGATGAATATAAATTTTTATGGTGTTCATTATTCACTATTAATTATTAACAATTAAAAAATACAAGATTAGATGTATTAAGGGGGGATAAAAGATGAAGAATATTCTCATATCAATAAAACAATTTGTAAATAAAGCAATAAAAGATCAACGAGGAGAAATTGGAGATGTAATTATACCAATAGTAGGAACAGTTTTATTAGTAGGTGGAATGTATGGAGTAACAGTTAATTCTACAGCAGGAAAAGCTGATAAGATAGCACAAGAAGTATATAATTCAGCAACCTCAGAATGTGTGAGTAAAATAGTAAGTAAAAGAGTTGTAGATCCTAGCGATATAGATGAACTACAACAAAGAGCAGACAGCACAGGAATTCCAGCAGATATAACAATAGAAGTAAAGCATAAAAGTAATAATCCTGGTAAAAAAGCTGCTTTAACATCAGAAGATTTACAAGGAGAAACTCAATCATATTCAACTTATTACAATTCAGGAGATATTTCTGATCCTATAAAATTAAATAAAAGTGATGAAGTAATAATAACAACAAAAAACAAAAGTCAATCATATTCTAAAAAATTAATGCCTTCTCTTTTTGGAGTAGTAGGAAAAAATACAAGTGAAATTGTAGCAACTAGTCAAGGGCTAGTAATATAGCTATATAAAATACTTAAAAATACATAAAAGATAAATATAAAGTGAGAGGTGATAGGAATATTTTAATAATGATATTCTATTTCATATCTCACTTTATTATGAGGTGAAAGATGAAAATATCAAATTTTGCAGTAATATATATGATAATAATAATTCCAATCGTATTGGTTGCTTCATACTATATCTCTTTGCAGGTAAATACAAATAATTTACAAACTAGCTATACTTCGAAACAATTAAGTGCAACAAGAGATGCAATAGCTGCGTTTGAATTTAACACAGTTGAATTAAATGAAAATTATTCATCAGTAGAAAAATTAAGACGTAGAATTGTTAATGCTTCAATTAATACTTTTACTGACTCTCTTGCAAATAGTTTAGAAATTAGTGGAGCAAGTAAACAGCAAATGCTTGCATATATTCCTGCTATTGCATTTACAGTATATGATGGATATTATATATATTCACCAACAGAAACAAAGCAGATTATAAAAGATGAAGACGGTTTGGGAGTACTTGATGAGGATAAAAATATATTGTATGTGTGTGATACTGACCAATATACAAGTGATGGAGTATATAATGGAGAAGGATTATATAATGGTGTAGCATATACAACAAACTCAGAATATGCTAAAACAGAGTATTCACATATATTAAAACCATTTACATCATATTCGGCAAGATATGTAGATAACACTACAGATACAGATATAGTAGTAAACTATACATTAGATAATTATATTACTATATCTGGAGAAGTAGATGGAAGTTATGTAAAAAAATCAGGTTATTTAATTAAGAATAGTAGTGAACCTTTTGATATAACACCAGAAAAGTTAAAGGAATATGTATGGTATGAAGATTTAGATTCACCTATGGAATATACATATATATATGCTTCTGATAATACTAAAGTATATTTTGACGGTGACACTCCATTTCAAGTAAATGATGGAAAAAGAACAAATCTTGCAGATGTGAGTGCAAAATATAAAAAAATAGTTATGTATAATGGCAAAACTATTTACCAAGCTTTAAATAGCGTTGCTATTACAAGTAACAAAAATATAGAATATAAGGGTTTATATCAAGATACCAAAGGAACTGAATATAGTGGAGTTATAGATGTAGGTATACAGCAAGATATTAGTGCGAGAAATTATTATTACGAAGCAAAATTATTTTCAAATTGGGTTTATAATAATGATAAATTGAAAAAGCTAACAATTAGGAATATGAAGATAAACGAAGATGAACTGAAACAAATATATGGAAATTCAGTAAATATAGAAGAACTATATGGAAATTTAGATGATAAAATTTTTAACAAAAACGAAGATCCCGAAAGTGATGCATCTGTATTTGTAAAACATAAAAGGAATGTAATAAAACAAATATTAATAAGTAATTTAAATCAAGCAATAACAAGTTATAGCCGTAACGCAGAGGGGGAATATCAATTACCAATTTTATCTGAAACAGATTGGGACAATATTTTAAAAAATGTGTCAATGGTAACTTTTGTACAAGGTATGCCAATTGGAACAAAAGATTATAATAACTATGTTGTAGCAACAAGCACTGCAAATAATGAATATGTAAATCCAGATGAAATATATCTTAACGGAAATGATGAATATTATCATATGCCTTATTGTAAAAAATTAACATACGACTCAAACTTAGTAGGATATAGAAATACTGATTATGTGATTAAATCGTATACTGAAGAAGAAGAAACTAAATATTACTATAAACATAATATTAATGCTGCCACAACTAGACAGGCATGTTATTACTGTATAATTCAGAGGGACTTATTTGAAGGCTATGACAAAGATTCAGATACAGGAAAAGCACATAAGAAAGCATACCAAAAGGCTCTTGCAAGAGAAAGATATGTAACACATGAATTTAGATAAATTAGGGTTTAAAAATTTGAAAATGGTTATCCTAAGAATAGGGTGACCGTTTTTATATGAGAAAGATTTTTTTTAGAATATGTTTAATTATTTCTTTACTAATAATATTAGTATATGTTACTAATATTACATCTATACCTGATGATATTGTTTTATTTCAAGGTGAAGAATTGAATTTAGGAGTAATTTTAGGGATATCATTAAAAGAGAATAATAGTTATAAAACAATAGAAACATCGAGTACGATTAATAATGAAAACAAAGTAGAGAAAAAAACAGTAACATTAAGTTTATTTAATTTAATAAATGTAAAAAATATTGAAGTCAATACAATACCTAAAACTTCAGTTATTCCACTAGGAAATTCAGTAGGATTAAAACTATATACAAGTGGAGTATTAGTTGTAGGGATGACAGAAATAGAAGGGCAAAAACCTTATGAAAATACTGGGATAGAAGAAGGAGATATGATTGTAGAAATAAATCAACAAGAAGTTACATGTACATCCGAATTATTAAGTAGTGTAAACAGTTCAAACGGAAAAAGTTTAAGAGTAAAATATATACGAGACGGAGAAGAATTCATATCAACAATAGCACCAATAAAAACAAAAGACAATGAATATAAACTAGGATTATGGGTAAGAGATGGAGCAGCAGGAATAGGAACCATGAGTTATTATGAGCCATCAACTAATAAATTTGCTGCACTAGGTCATGGAATAATAGATATTGATACAGAAGAATTAATAAATATATCCAGTGGTGAACTAGTAACATCAAAAATATCATCGATTGTAAAAGGAAAAGAAGGAGTGCCAGGAGAAATAAAAGGAAGCATAGTAAACCGGCGAAACAATAGGAAATGTAAATATAAACACAGACTTTGGAATTTATGGAAATATAACAAACAACAACAAATTAGGCTTAAGTAGTAACAACGAAATAGAAGTAGCAAATAGAGAAGAAATACAAGAAGGAAAAGCAAAAATATTATTAGATATAGAAAACGGAGTAAGAGAAGAATATGAAATAGAAATAACAAAAATATACAGAAATAATAATATTAATAACAAAAGCATGCTAATAAAAGTAACAGACCCCAAACTATTAGAACTAACAGGAGGAATAATACAACGGAATGAGTGGAGCACCAATAATACAAAACAACAAATTTATAGGAGCAGTAACACACGTATTAGTAAATGACCCCACAACAGGATACGCAGTATTTGGTGACTTAATGATAAAACAATCAAGAGAAATAAACTAATTTTTCCTTTTTTGGACGGACTAGATTTAGTCTTTTTCAAGAAATTTTTCCTTTTTTGGACGGACTAGATTTAGTCTTTTTCAAGAAATTTTTCCTTTTTTGGACGGACTAGATTTAGTCTTTTTTAAGAAATTTTTCCTTTTTTGGACGGACTAGATTTAGTCTTTTTTAAAAAAATTTTCCTTTTAGACGAATTAGATTTGGATAAAATATATTATTTATATATATAAATTTCTTGTGGTTATTATCACAAAAAGTAGATAAATGTCATAATATATAGTATATCCTAATATAGCATAATAGGAGGTGCTTTTATATTATGGAACCACAAGTAGATATATGCTTCAAAAAAGATAAAAAAAGAAAATGTTGTATTGATTTAGTAGTATTTATAATATCTATATTATTATCATTTGTAGTTGGATTGATTATAGGTGAGGCAACGGGATTAGTAACATTTTTAGGAATTGGTGCAATAGTATTATTCTTAGTTACATTGCTAATCCTTTTAATAATAAGAATAGTAATGTTAATATGTTGTAAAAAGAAAACTTGTTGTTAGCATTTATAAATTAATTGTATCCCTTATGATTTTAATTGTAAGGGGTACTTTTTTTCATCAATACTATTTTGTAAGTAACAAAATAAGAACTAATACATAATATGAATATGAGAAATATTATGAGTAAGGAGGCAGTTATGTGTGGTTTTGTTGGATTTACTAATTTAAATAAGGATATTTCGAAAGATATAAATATTGTAAAAATTATGAATTCAAGATTACAAAAGAGGGGACCAGATGAGGAGGGATATTATTCAGATAATAATATAAATTTAGGACACAGAAGGCTAACAATAATTGATGCTAAGAATGGAAAACAGCCTATGAGTGCAAGATATAATGATACAACATATACTATTGTATATAATGGGCAGATATATAATAAAGATGAAATAAAAATTGAGTTAGAAGAATTGGGATATGACTTTAAACGGATATTCTGATACAGAAGTATTACTGAAAGCATTTATTCATTATGGCACAAGTATACTCAAAAGATTAAATGGTATTTTTAGTTTTGCAATTTGGAATAACAAAACAAAAGAATTATTTTTAGTTAGAGATCAGTTTGGTATAAAACCACTCTATTATACTTTAATAGAAAATACAATTGTTTTTGCATCAGAAGTAAAAGCTTTACTTAGCTATCCAAAAGTAGAAATTACTATTGATAAACAAGGAATATGTGAATTATTTGGCCTTCGGACCAGCACATACTCCGGGAAGTGGAATATTCAAAAATATACACGAGTTAAAGCCAGCTCATTTTTTATTATTTAACAAATCGGGTATTCATATAGAAAGATATTGGAAACTGGAAAGCAAAGAACATACAGATAGTTTTGGAAAGACATGTGAGAATATAAGATATTTATTAGAGGATTCGATATCGAAGCAGTTAGTGTCAGATGTACCTATTTGTGCGATGTTATCTGGAGGATTAGATTCCAGCATAATAACTGCGTATGCAAGTAATTATTATAAGAAAAATAATATGCCAAAATTAAATACATTTTCAGTAGACTATGTTGATAATGATAAAAATTTTGTTAAAAGTGATTTTCAACCGAATTCAGACAATTATTATATAGATATAATGAGAAAAAAATTCAACACTAATCATCATGAAATAGTAATAGACACTCCAGAATTAGCAGATGCCCTAGAAGATGCTATGATTGCAAGAGATTTTCCTGGAATGGCTGATGTGGATTCATCAATGTTATTATTCTGTAAAAATATAAGTAAAGAAGCAAAAGTAGCTGTATCTGGTGAATGTTCTGATGAAATATTTGCAGGGTATCCATGGTTTTTTAGAGAAGATGCCTTAAATAGCAATACATTTCCTTGGTCTATTGCTATTTCTGAAAGACAAAAGCTATTAAATCCGGATATATCTAAAGAAGTCAATTTAAAAGAATATATAGATTATAGATATAATGAGAGCTTAAGTAATGTAGATATATTAGATAGTGATTCAAAAGAGACAGCAGAAAAAAGAAAAATATCATATTTAACTATAAATTGGTTTATGCAGACACTTTTAGATAGATCAGATAGAATGTCAATGCAAAATGGTTTAGAACTAAGAGTACCATTTTGTGATTATAGAATAGTAGAATATATGTGGAATATTCCTTGGGAAATAAAGGCTTTAAATGGGAGAGAAAAAGGATTGTTAAGATATGTTGTAAGAGATTTATTACCAGAGGAGATAGTTGATAGAAAAAAGAGTCCATATCCTAAAACGCATAATCCGACATATCTTTTAGCAGTGAAAAATAAATTAAAAAAGATAATGTATAATAAAAATTCACCTATAAATAACTTGTTAAATAGAGAGTATATAATTTATATAATTGAAACAGATGGAAAAGCATTTACAAGACCATGGTTTGGTCAGTTAATGACTGGTCCACAACTTATGGCATATTTATGCCAAGTAAATATGTGGCTCGAGAAATATCAGCCTAAAATTGAAATATAAATATATTAAATAATGAAGGAGACCAGCTAAACTCTAGAGTTTAGTTGGTCTCCTTTCGAAACTTAAAAAATTATTATTTGTTGTTGTTAAAAACAACAGCAATTATAGAAATAGCTAATACAACAAAAGCAATAAAGAAAACAGTCATTGCTTCTGTAGTCCTACCTGTAACAGCAAATGTAATACAAGCTGCTGTAATGCATATAGCTATTACAGCTACTAATATTATAAAAGCTAATCTATTACTTTTCATTTTTTAAGCCTCCTTTCATTATACTCTATAGATTCCCTATGATGACCTTAAATAAAAGGAGATTATAAAGTCTATATAATATATAATACCACATTTTTGCAAATTTTTCAACTCCAAGGTTATTAGTAGTGTATTTAATTTATGATAATATCACCTTAGAACTTCGTAAGCGAATATTTCACCCTAAATGTATATTTTTGTAAAAT
>CANPYN010000002.1 GCA_947588635.1 uncultured Clostridia bacterium | reverse complement strand
TTTTTTGGACGGACTAGATTTAGCGTTTTTTAAAAAACGCTAAATCTAGTCCGTCCAAAAAAGGAAAAAAATCCGATTTAAATTTTCGATTTAAATTTGCTGTTTCTTCGAAGTTATTGTTCGGGATTGTATTTTGCTCTGATTTCTTGTATTTGTGAGTAATCATTGTTTAAAATATCTAAAAATGCGTTAGCACAATTCGGATCAAATTGAGAACCTTTGCATTTTTCAAATTCTGATTTTACAATATCTAAAGAAAGAGAGTTTCTATATGTTCTTTTTGACGTCATTGCGTCAAAACTATCTGCTATTGCAGTAATTCTTGCAAGATAAGGAATTTCTTCACCTTTTAATTTGCTAGGATATCCATTTCCATCGTAACGTTCATGATGGTGTTTTATAATGGGAAGACAAGATTGAAATATTGTGGCGTTGGATAATATGTGTGTACCTATAGTAGGATGATTTTTTATTTCGGAATACTCGTCATTTGTAAGTTTGGTTTCTTTTAATAATATACTATCAGGTATTCCAATCTTTCCAATATCATGAAACAACCCACCTATTTTTAATGTGGCAAGGTCTTCATCAGAAAGGTTTAACTTTTTGCCGAAGAAGTACAGAGTATTCAGAAACCCTATCTGAATGTCCTCTAGTGTATGGATCTTTTGCTTCAACCGTATATCTTAAAGTTTCTATATTTTCCATATATGCATTTTCTAATTTATCGTAAGTGTCTTTCAATTTATAGTTGATTTCTCTTATTTGATTCATTTGAGATATTGCCTTTATACCTGATTCAACGAGTAAAAGTAGTTGATCGAATTTATCACTTTTTTCACAATATCCTTGAATATCTAGTCTTTTAATTGTGTCTAATGGAGGCGCTAAATCTTTATGACCGGTAAGCAATAATATGTATAAGTCTTTATCAAATTTTCTAATCTCTTCTACTACTTGGTCTCCATGGATAGGTGTCATAATAAAATCTAATAGCATTAAATCAAAATGTTCTTCTTTTATTCTTTGAATTGCTTCCATTGGGTCTGTAATTCCAGTGAATGAATATCCAGCTTTATTTAAAAATACTTTAAGACTGTCTAGTATTCCTGATTCATCATCGACTCCAATAATTTTATACTTATAAATTTCATTTGTTGCTATATATTTTCGCATAAAAATCCTCCAATCGAGTAATTTATAAAATAATTATTATAGCTTACATAAATTATATTCAAAACCTTAAAAAAATGCAATAAAAAATCGAAAAAAGTTGTATTTGTTATATTCACAAATGGATATTTATATGGTATAATACAGTCAACTTTTTAAAATAAAATATTATATAAATAGATAGTGATAAAAAAGTGAAAAATACAAGATTTGTTATACAAATTTTGTTAGGGGATGTTGAAATGATATTTAAAGATTATTATAGAATATTAGGACTAAAAACTAATAAGGTAAATAGTAATGATATAAAAATAGCTTTCCGTGAACAAGCAAAAAAATATCATCCAGATGTAAATGGAGGAGATTCGACAACTGAAGAAAGATTTAAAGATATTAACGAAGCATATAGGGTATTATCAAATTCTAGTAGCAAAAGAAAATACGATAGAATGTGGAATAATCATGTAGGAAAAAAACAAGCAAAACAATCATATGAAGAAAGTAAAAGGGATAAAGATTCAGTCTTTAGTGATTTCTTTAATATGTTTTTTGGAACTCCAATAGAAAATAAAGAAGAACCGATTAATAAGAAAAAGAAAATGGCAATAAAAGGAGAAAATATAGAAACAGAAATTAATGTAGGAATAGAAGATGCATATTTCGGTACAGAGAAAAAGATTTCTTTGAGAACAGTTAATCGGAAAAATGAAAACTTTTTCAGTAAAAATACCAGAAGGTATTAGAGATGGAGAAAAAATAAGATTATTAGGACAGGGTAAACAAGGGCAAAATGGTGGAAAAAATGGAGATATGTTTATAAAAATAAATATACAAAATAATAACAGATTTAAATTACAAGGATATGATATTGTAACAGACTTATTTTTAACTCCATGGGAGGCTGCACTTGGCAGACGAGTTAGCATAGATTCTATAGATGATACTATTTCGTTATATGTTCCACCAGGAATACAAAGTGGAGAAAAAGTTAGAATTCCTCAAAAGGGTTATAAAGATGGAAGAGGAAGCAGAGGGGATTTAATAGCAGAAGTGAAAACAGTAGTACCAAAAAAATTAACAGAGGATGAAAAGGAGTTATTCGAAAAATTAAAAAGTATATCAGATTTTAATCCTAGGAAAAAATAGTTCACATAATTAGTTTAAAAATATTGACATATATACCGTTTTATTGTATAATTAAATAGTAATTATACAAATGACGAAATACATTAATATATGTAGAAATGGGGTGCTTTAAAAGCATGGAAGAATTTATACAAGGAAAACATTTTAGTATAACGGACCCACAAAATGTAAATACAGTAATTTATGAAGTAAATAAGACAGAAAAAGAAATGGCTAAAAATTCTCCTAAGTATACGGTTCAAAGATTAGATTATACAGAGGAAATAGTAGGAGAAAAAAAGAAAAAAACGTTTTATGTAAATGAACCTAATCCTAATGGTAATGATTTAGTAATACTTTCATTTGGACAAGAAAAAGTAGTTGTGAATACTGGTGTTTTAGAAGGAGATACAGTAAAGATTTGTAAAAAACCTATTCCAATGAAATTTAGAAACATTTACAGTGAAGATGAACAACCTGAAGAAGAAGTTGAATATACACCAAATTTAAAAAGGCCAATTTCTATAATTGATCCAGAAACTACAGAAGAAATAAAACCAATATTATATTTTGATGAAAGAACAAATGAAGTAAAAGGAAAATGCAAACTAAAACCATATAAAAGTTATTTTGCATTTGAAATAAAAGAAGTCAATAAATAATTTATAAATAATCGTCATTTAATTAAAGGAGGATATACGATGGGAGATTATGAAATCGGTGCATCAATACCAGTACAAGCTGGTAAAGGAAAATTGGAAAAAGGCAAAGACAATACTGAAGCAGTAGTTGAAAGTGCAAGAACAAGAAATGAAAAATATGGATTTATAGAAATCAAAGCAGAAAAAACACCAATAAAAAGAGAAGATTTAAGAGATGAAAGATAATTTTATACAAATGAAAAGGTGAATAAAGTTATGAATTATAAAATAGAAAGAACTTTAAAAAAGAGTAAAAATGTATTAATAATTGTTGTAGTACTATGGGTATTATTATCCATAGTATTAGTTTCGCCTATAGCATTTAGTATAGTTGAAGCAACAGAAAACGGTGTCTTTAATATGGGAAACTTTATAGAAAAAATGTTTTCTAATCTAATTAATATAGGAGATAATTTAGGAAAAATATTTACAAGTGAATATGTTACAACTTTTTGGAAGACTGAAGGATATTGTTCAATTCTTTTATTAATTTTTGCAGTAATTGGATTTATTAAATCGATGCCAAAAAATGAATATACAGATATTGAGCATGGTTCAAGTGATTGGGCAACAGGCGAGCAATATGAAGTGTTAAATAAGAAACAAGGAATATTACTTGCAGAAAATCATTACTTACCAGTAGATAAAAGAGGTAATACAAATGTATTAGTTGTAGGACGGTTCAGGTTCTGGTAAATCTGCATCTTATGTTATTCCAAATGCATATCAACTTTTAGGATCTTATGTATTTACAGACCCTAAAGGAGAATTATATGATAAAACTGCTGGATATTTGAGAAGCAAAGGATATGATATAAAAATATTCAATCTAGTTAATCCAAAAAATAGTGATGGATATAATCCTTTAATGCACATACAAAATGAAATAGATGTAGATATTATTGCTAATACAATTGTTAAAGGACAAAGTGATATACAAAATCAATCAGACCCTTATTGGGACGATATGGCAGAAATGCTATTAAAAGCATTAATTTATTATTTATTAGCAACAAGACCTGAAGAAGAACAAAGTTTATCAAGTTGTGCAGAATTAGTAAGAGCTGCAAATAATAATGGAGCTGGAAACTTGCTTACAGAACTTATGAATCAATTACCATATGATCATCCAGCAAGAATGTTTTATAAATCTATAGAAATAGCTCCAGAGAAAACATACAGTTCAATTCTTTCTTCACTTCAATCAAAACTTGGTAAGTTTGATTCTAAAGAAATTGCAGAACTTACATCAACAAATACAATAAATTTTGAAGATATTGGTAGAAAGAAAACAGCAGTATATGTTATATCTTCTGATACACATGCAGCATATGATTTCTTGCTTACAATATTCTTTTCACAAATGATACAAAGATTATATGATTTTGCAGACTTAAATGGAGGAGCTCTTCCACAACCTACATATTTTATACTAGATGAGTTTGCAAACATAGGTAGAATACCTGATTTTGATAAAAAAATATCAACTTCAAGAAGTAGAAAAATTTCATTTAGTGTTATTTTACAAAATTTAGACCAATTGGAAGCGGTTTATGAGAAGTCACATGAAACGATAATCGGTAACTGTGATACAACTTTGTTTTTAGGAAGTAACTCTCAAAAAACAGTTGAATATTTTTCAAAAGAGTTAGGAGAAAAGACAATAAATAGGGATAGTTGGTCTGTAAGTAAAGATAAGCACATGTGGAGACAAGGCTATAATAAATCAGATCAAGTTATGGCAAGGGCATTAATGACACCAGATGAACTTAGAAGATTAGATAATGATTTATGTATTATATTTGAAAAGGGTGTTAAGCCAATAAAAGCTCAAAAATATTATTATTTTAAATATAATACGGTAAGGTTAGTAAATCAATATATGTGTAGCCACAATGATATACCACCTATTGACAGAGGAAAATGGAGAAAATATAATCCGTATAATCCTTATATTGAAGAAGATGAAGAGAAGAAAGAAAATACAAAAATTGAGAGTTTAGATGACTTATTTGAAGATGATGAAATAGAGCTAAAAGATGATACTCAAACATTATCGCAAGATGATGACATTTTACAAGAAAATGAAGATACAAAAAAAGATGATGAAGTACTAACATATGATATTCAAAAAGAATTAGAAGATAAATTTGATGAATTATTTGGTGCATTAGAGGATTCTACTAATACTAATTAAAATAAAAAATAACCCCAAAATAGTTTGGAGTTATTTTTTATTTTAAACAATTATTAAGATATTGGTATTTCAACAAAAAATGAAGTCCCTCTTCCAAGTTCAGTTTCATATCTTAAGTTACCATTAAAATGTGCTTTTATATTAGAGTAAGACATAAATAAACCAAGACCAGTACCATTTTTACCTTTGGTTGTTATCATTTCTTTAAATAATTTACTTTGAACCTTTTCAGGCAATCCTCCAGCCAAATCTTCTATTTTAAAAATTACGTTATTATTTTGTTTATATATCCTGAAGTTTATAGATTGATTGGTTTTACCTTGTGCTTGATATGCTTGAATACTATTAGATATTATATTGTTGATAACTTGCACTAGACTGTTAATGTTACCTTTTACCTTCATGGAAGTGTCTATATCAGCTTGAATGTTCAAATTTATTAATGCATTTTTCAATTCATGTTTCATTAATATATCTACATAATTTATAAGTTCTTTAATTGTAAAATCACTTGCTGTCTGTTCTGAAAAAGCAACAGCTTGCCCCTTAATAGCAGTAATAACATCAGACATATAAGATAAATGTGTTTTCATTTTTTCTATCCATTCATTCATATCTTTTGCAATTTCATGATGATCTTCGAAAGTTACTTCTGGATCCTCAATAGAGGAATTATATTCGTTAATTAAATCAGATAATCCTTCAGCAGCACCTGAAATTGACATTATAGGCGTTTTTAAGTTATGTGCTATACCACCAATCATTTGACCAAGTGATGCCAGACGTTCTTTTTCGACAAGCATGTCTTGATTATCTCTTATAGTCTGCATATCTATATTATGCTGAGTAACATCTTTCAATAGAATAAGAGTTCCCAAAAAATTTCCTTTTGATTCTATACGATTTATTTCAATATGAAAATATTTATTTATACTATTAAAGTTTTTCTCTAATACAACTGTTTTATCTGAATTGTTTGCTTCTTTGAGCGATTTTTGTAAAATATTTGTATCAATATTTAGTGTTTTATATTGTTTTACTAATGCAAATAAATCTTTGTTTCTTATATCTGTAGCTGTAGCAGAAAATGTATTTAAAAGAGTACGATTAAAATCTGTTATTTTATTATTTTCGTTTATAACTATGTAACTATCTGATATTCTATCTACAATTCTTTGTAGTGCAATAGGAGTAGCTCCTAAAAAACTGAATTTGAATATAGCAAATGCAATAAATAAACTCGTTATTGTAAATGTTATTGGAGTAATATAAATTGAGATAGATATAATTCCTAAATATCCCAAAACATTTACAGATAGAGCAGATAATTCTCCTAATAATATAAGAATAGCTTGTCTTGAAAAGAATCCAGAATTTCTTATTGAATATACTAGTAAGTATAATAAACCTATAGCAATTAACGAATATGAATAAATTGTATGTATTATAAAGTATGAACCATAAACGGTTTCATTTAAATTAGTTGAATAATGCTCATAGAATAAATGATGGTAATCATTTGTCCATAGTAAAATTAAAGATAAAATTGGAATAATAAATAATAACAAATAATATTTTTTAAATTTAATTTTAGTATTGGCAAAAATTATCCCTGTAAATAAAAGACTTACTGGTAAAAATGCTATACCAATATAAGCAATATTATCAAAATAAATAGGATTTATAGAAAAGTTATTTGAAAATATTATTTGTAAAATTAAACTAATATCCCATAGAATAATTAATGAAAAATTAATTAAAAAGACATTAGCCAATTGTGTTTCTTTTTTTGTTTTTCTTATATATAGCATCACTATTAAAATCAATATAATAGATACAGATAATAATAAGATATTAGACATATTAAATTGACCTCCTATAAAATATTTAACAAATTATTAATATATTTTTTATTAATTTTATTCCATTTATATTTAATAGTTTTTAAAAAAGTATTAGAAATATCATTTTTGATTTTTATATGAGAGTTATATACTAATCTCTTATCTTTGTTTAAATCATTAGTTATATGAGATATTATATCCTTATTTGCTGATATTTGTAAATTCTTATTTAAAATATTTTTGAAATCATCTTCAGGAACGATATTAATTAAATTCTTAGGTAACATTTTTATTAAATCTCTTATATATACATGATTCTGATTATATAAATGTAATACGTTAATTAAAGGAGAAACTAATTCTATACTTTTTATTATAGCTTCAGCAAGATTATCGACAGGACTAAACTCTATATAATCGTCTAATATATAATCAGGAATTACTTTTAATTCAATAAAAGACTTTAACCTGTTTAAAAAAGCATTTTCGTTTGAGTTAGGCTGAAATTTTCCATCTGAAAATCTACTAGTTATATTTCCAACTCTTAAAATGAGTGCATCCAAAGAATTGTCACAAATATTTTCTAATATAATTTTTTCAGCTTCAAATTTACTACGTACATAAACATTATCTAAAGATTGATTAATATATAGATTTCCTTCGGTAAATTTTATATCTTTATCAAAAGTGTTTGCTTGTATACCTAAATCCGTTAAAGTGTTTCCAGAAACACTAATTGTTGAGATTTGTACTAATTTTTTATTAAAATTTTTACAAAAATCAATTAAATTTTTTACACCAATTACATTTATTTTTTCAAATTCACTATAATATCCATAATGTTTTACTATTGCTGCGCTATTTATAACACAAGAAATATTATTAGATAAATTTTGTAATTGAGTGTCTGTTAAGCCCAAGTTATTCACAGTTATATCTGATGTTACTATAAATAATCTTTTGTTTAAGAGATTATCATATTTATTATCAAAATAATAATGTAATCTATTCATTAACTTATTAGTAGTACTTGTAGAATTATTTGAATCTTTTCTAATTATGCAGTATACGTTTGAAGATGTTTTACTTAGTAGGTAATCCAAAATATGAGCCCCTAAAAAACCAGTTGCACCAGTTAATAAAACATTTCCAATTTTTTTCTTTTGGATTTTTTTTGCATTACTTAAATTGTTATTTTTTAATATTGCATTTATTTTACTAAAATCATAATCCTCATAATATTTTTCAGAAAAGGTAGAGGTGTTAATAGTGTCTATTCTTAAAGCCAAGTCTTTGATAGTATTATATTTAAATATATCAGCATAAGATATATTGATGTTATTATTTAAGAGTTCTATTTGCATTTTAAGTGCTAAAATAGAGTCTCCGCCTATATTGAAGAAACTTTCATCTATACTAATTGGTGATAGTTGAAGTAATTCTTCCCATATTTTTGACAATTTTCGTTCAGTATCTGTTTCTGGAAGTATAATATTACTATTAACAGCAATATCCGGTTTAGGTAGAGAATTTTTATCAATTTTACCATTTGGAGTATACTTAAACTTTTCTAATTGTATTAAAAATGATGGAACCATATAATTTGGTAAAAATTTGCTTAAGTAGTTTTTAAGTTCAGATGTAGATATTCTTTCTTTTGAGATAAAATATCCACATAAAAATTGTCGGTCTGACGCATCAGTTTTTATACAAACGGCACTATTATCTATATTAGGAAAAGATAATATTTGTTTTTCGATTTCTCCTAATTCTATTCTTAATCCCCTTAGTTTTACTTGAGAATCACTTCTTCCCAAACAGTCAATTTCTCCATTAGGGAGCCATTTGGCAATATCTCCAGTATTATATATAATATCATTTGGTATGTATTTGTTATTAATAAATTTTTCAGATGTTAATTTATTCCTATTTAAATAACCGTTAGATACACCGGTACCACCAATATATAATTCACCAGGAATTCCAATTGGTAAAATATTAAGAGCTTTATCAAGTATATACATTTGAGTATTAGCAATTGGCTTACCAATATTAATTGAATTTATTTCTGTTAAGTCTTTTATAGATGACCATACCGTGGTTTCAGTAGGACCATACATATTATATATTTTTGAATCTGTTATTGACTTTAACTGTTGTAGTAATTTATAAGGAAATGATTCGCCACCTAACATGATAGTAGATAAGTTCTTTATATAATCGAGATTATTTGGATCACTTAACAACAATGACATTTTTGAGGGAGTAGTTTGAAGCATTTTTACATTATTTTTTATGCATAATTCGTTGAGAGCTTTAGGAATATTCTGTTCTGTTTCGTTCGCAATTACTATTTTTAATCCATTTTGCAAAGGTAATAAAGATTCTAATACAAAAATATCAAAACACATAGTTGTAACAGAAACAATAGTTTCTTTAAATTCGATTATGTCACAAGCACCCTTAATAAAATTATTTACATTTTTTTGTGTAAGCATAACACCCTTAGGATTTCCAGTTGAGCCAGATGTGTATATTAGATATGCTAAGTCATCTGGGGTATTTATAACATCTAGGTTACTAATTGGTTTAGAATAAATATCAGAATTATTTAAGTCTACTGATAATGAATTTGGTAAATCATCAAAATGGGTTTTTACGCTATTTTGAGTTAAAATTAATTTCAAATTACTATCATTAATCATATATTTTATTCTATTTTTAGGGTATGTTGGGTCAATTGGTAAATATGCTGCGCCGCTTTTAAGAACAGCAAGAATAGAAACAATCATTTCAAGTGAACGATTGACCATAATACCAATAATATCATTTTTACCAATATTTTTATTTCTTATATAATGTGCTAAACTATTTGCCTTTTCATTTAATTGTTTATATGTTAATTGTGTATCTTCAAAAACAACAGCAATATTATTAGGACTTTTTTCTACTTGTTCTTCAAATAGTTGTGCTATTGTTTTATCTTTTGGATAATCTGTTTTTGTGTTGTTAAATTGATATAGTATTTTATTTTTTTCATCGTTTGATAATATACATATATCAGATATTTTTATATTATTGTTATTTAGAATTGTATTTAAAATATTTATATAGTGATTTGATAAATTTTTGATGAATCCTTCATCAAATAATTTAGTTGAATATTCAAATGATAAATTAAAGGTTTTATCAGTAGGAATAATTTCTAATGATAAATCAAATTTAGATATTTTGATGTTTGGAATATAATATTTTGCATTAATTCCATCAAATGAAACAGGTGCATATCCATTATTTTGATAAATAAACATTGTATCAAATAATGGATTCCTGCTTGTGTCACGAGTTAATTTTAAGTTTTTTACTAGCTCATCGAAAGGATAATTTTGATATTTATAACTTTCTAAACAAGTATTTTTAACTATATCAAGAAAATCTTTGAACCCTAAATCATTATCTATATTTATTCTGAGTGGTAAGCTGTTTATAAACATCCCAACTATGTCGTAGAGTTCATTAGAAGTTCTATTAACAATAGGAGTTCCTATGACTATATCTTGCTGCGATGTATATTTAGAAAGTAATATATAATAACATGAAAGAAGTATCATATAAGGAGTAACTCCTAAATACTTAGATAAATTGTCTATCTTTTGTGTAAGTGATTCGTCGATGTTAGCATATACTTTATCTCCTTCAAAAGCATGAATTGCAGGTCTAGGCTTTGTTGGTAAGTTAAGTAAAGGTATATCATCTTTAAATTTATTTACCCAATAATCTTCTGCTTCTTTAAAATCTCCATTTTTTAATTTGTTGTTTTCCCATACGGCATAATCTTTATAATCTATTGTTAAATTATTAAGTTCTTCACCATTGTATATTTTACAAATTTCATTAGTGAACACAGATAAAGAAGTTCCATCAGAAATAATGTGATGCATATCTATCATAAGCAAAGCTGAATTATTTTCCATTTTTACTATTTTTGCTCTTAACAATGGAGCTTTTGATAAATCAAAAGGTCTTATAAAATCTTCGAAAGCTGACTTTATTTGATTATTATTAATGTAATTATTCTCTAATTCTAATTTAAATTCAACAGTATCTTGAATTACTTGAACTATCTCGTCATCTTGAATTTTAAAACTAGTTCTTAAAGCTGATTGCCTTTTAATGATTTCCTTAAAGGCATTTTCTAACTTAGAAATATCAGGCATTTTATCTAATATTAATCCTCCAGCAATATTATATAAGTTAGAATTATTACTAGATAAATTAGAGGCATAATATATTCTTTTTTGAGCAGATGATGCAGGATAATGCTTAGCTTCGGTAGCTTTAGGTATTATACTTTTGGTGATTTCAGAATTTTTAGATGATATAAAATCAGATAAATCTTTAATAATTGGATTTTCTAGTATATCTTTAACAAAAATTTGAACATTAAATTGGTTATAAATTTTTGCACATAAATTTATAGCTGTTAAGGAATCTCCACCTAATTCAAAGAAAGAGTTATCAATACTTATGTTTTCAATATGTAATATTTCTTTTAACAAATCAACTAAAGTTTTATCTGTGGTATTTCTAGCTTGAATTATGTTTTTAGGTTTAAATTCAATATTAGGCATTGGAAGTTGCTTTCTATCAATTTTTCCATTTAAAGTATATGGAAAATTCTCTAATCTAACTAAATAATGAGGTATCATATATTCTGGAAGCTTAGTCTTTAAATAATTTCTTAAAGTTAGTTCAGGTATATTATTTTTAGATAAATAATATGCTATTACAAATGTATGAGAGATATCTTTTTTTACTATTACAATACAGTTTGTTATATCTGGATAAGAATGAAGAGCTGTTTCAATTTCTTCTAATTCAATTCTAAATCCATTTATCTTTACTTGAAAATCATTTCTACCTAAAAAGTAGATTAATCCATCATTATTTATATATCCTAAATCGCCAGTTAAATACATAGGATTATCTTTTAAGAAGGTGTCTTTAATAAATTTTTCTTTATTAAGTGTAGGATTATTAATATATCCATTACCAACACAATCACCAGATATCGCAATTTGGCCAATAGTATTGTTTGGAAGTAAATTTCCAGTATTATCTAATATATATATGTGTGAATTTGATATAGGTTTTCCTATAGGTGGTTCTGTAGATAAGTCCGAAACATCTACAGAGTAAGTTGTGGCTACATGTGTTTCAGCTGGACCATAATGATTGTGAATTTTTATATTATTATCAAGCATTTTTTTTATGCCATTTGTAATTACTAACTTTTCACCAGCTGTAATTATATTTTTTACATTGCTAATTAGTAATTTAGCTGCATTTTTATCGTCTGCTAATAATTTTAAATATGCAGGAGGTATAAAAAGAGTATCTATAGAATTTTTATCGATATACTGAGATAAAGTATTAATATTTTTTCTGACATCATCATCAATCAAAACGAGCGTTAAACCATTTAATAATGCAGAATATATTTCTTGATAACTTACATCAAAACTCATAGTTGCAAATTGGAGAATTTTATGAGCATTATCTAAAAGATGAGTTTTATTTTTTTCAAAAGTTATTAAATTAATCATATTTTTATGAGATAGAGTTACCCCTTTAGGTTTACCAGTAGATCCAGAAGTAAAAATTATATATAAATTTTTATTTGGATTAACTGTATTGTCAATGTCTAATATATTAAACTTATTTGAAAAACTTGAATATTTATTATATTCGATATTTATTAAAGATATATTGCTTGGGATATTAATAACAGGACAATCTTTATTATTTAATATATAAGAGATAGAAGACGTAGAAATCATATACTCAATTCTATCAATTGGGTAATTAGGATCTATTGGAACATAAGTACAGTTCAGTTTTAAAATAGCAAGAATTCCAATTATTGTATCTATTGAGCGAGAAGTAAGAATTCCAATATTAGTCATTGGAGGTATTCCACTAGAAATTAAATAATTAGATAATTGATTTATTCTTTCATTTAGTTCTTTGTATGTTAATTGTGCATCGTTTAAAGCAACAGCTATATTATTTGGAGTTTTTTGTACTTGTTCTTCAAATAATTGAACTATTGTTTTATCATCAGGATATTCTGATTTTGTATTATTAAAGTTATATAATATTTTATGTTTTTCATCTGGTGTAACTATTTCTATATCATTTAATTTGATTTCATTATTTTCTAAAATTTGGTTAATAATGTGTAAAATTCTGGCGTGTATAGAACATATGTCGTCAATTGTATATTTGCTAAGTAGGTAATCATATGCAATACTTATATTTCCAGTATCATTCATATCATATAGATGTATATCAATATCATCAGAAATATTATTATTTCCAATCCATCTTGCGTCAAATGGTATGTTTGATGATTGCCTATTACTTCTTACATTTTGGTACGAAATTAAAATATTATATAAGTTAGGAATATTAGTATCTTTAGTTCTTAAATCTTCTAATAAATATTGATATGGATACTTTTGATGTCTAAAAATCTTTAAAAAATCTATTGATATATTAGACAAGAAATCTCCAAACGTATATTCAGGATTTAAAGAAACTTTAAATGGAATTGTGCTTATATACATACCGGTTGTTTGTTTTTCTTTAAAGTTTCCTCTATTTAGAATAGGGGTACCAATTACAAATTCATTAAGTCCAGATACCCTAGATAGATAAATTGAAATTATACCCATAAAGAAATTAAATACAGATGCCTTTTTTGGTTTGCAAAAATTATTAATTAAATCTATAGTTTCTTTTGGAATAGTAAATAATTTTCTTTTAGATTTACAATCTATATATTTAGAATTTTCTACATTTATAGTAGGAATTGTTACTGGTTCAGGAATTGTTTCAAACATATTATTCCAGAATTCTTTATCTTTTATAAATTTATCACTATTTAAATAGTTATTTTCAGAATTAATATATTCAATATATGAAGGCTTTTGCTCATCAGAAATTATATCTTTATTTATTAAAGCATTATAATAGTCAATTATTTCATTAACAACAATACCCGCTGTCCAAGCATCAGAAATTAAATGATGTGCATTTATAATAAAACCACCATGCCCATCTGGAAATTTAAATAATTTAAAAGCAAATAGAAAATGTTCTAAAGTCTCGAAAGGAATATCACATATTTTTCTTTCTAGAGACTTTACATCAATATCAGATTCTACTAAAACCGTTTCTATATCGAATTCAGTAAAATCATCGATATACTGCATAATGGTATCATCTTTTATTATAAATTTTAATCTAAAACTATCATTTTTTTTAACAAATAGATTTATTGCTTTCTTTAAAGAATCAAAATCTACACTATTTAAAACAGTTACACTACCTGTAATGTTTTCAATCGACGTCCCTTTATAAAACTGCTCTGTTAACCAGATTGATTTTTGGGGATTTGTTAAAGAATACATGCTTTTTGACATATAATCACCCTCATTATTGCAAATTTTATATATATCTAATATATACATTAAATGGGTAATAAATCAACTATTGTACGAAATTGTAATATTAATGTAAAGATTTTGTAAAAAAAATGTCAAAAACGAACATAAATTGACACATAATTATCATTTTGTAATATAAATTGTAACAATTATTAGGGGAATAATTTATATGTTTAAAATTAGTAAATAAAGGAAATGATATTAACAAGGGGTATATATAAAAACAGATTTATAGATTTTGAGGAGGCGGATAGATGTACAAATATAAAAAAAGATCGAGTAATTTAAAAAAATTTATAATATTATTAATTTTAATAATATCTGTAGCAACTATTAGTATATTTATATATGATATGTATTCAAACATTGATGTATATTCTGGAAAAGAAGGTAGCAATGCTCCAGAAGCAACAAGAGTGTCATATAATCAAGACGAAGAAAAAGATTATAATGATGACATTACTAGTGTATTGGAAGGGACAATAGAGTGTGTGGTGGGTATTTCTAAAGTTAGGAATACAGGAAATTCCATTTTTTTAAACAATAGTACATCAGATTTGGGATTAGGAACAGGAATAATTGTTTCAGCAAATGGATATATCCTTACAAATTGGCATGTAGCAGGAGAAAAATACAGTAATTGTTATATCACTCTTGATAATGCTAAAACAGTTAACGGGAGTGTTGTATGGTCAGATAAAGACTTAGATTTAGCAATTGTAAAGATAACTGCTTCTAATTTAAAATATATAGCTTTAGGAAATTCTGATAATATAAAGATTGGTCAAAAAGTTTATGCCATAGGAAATCCAATAGGAGTGGAATTTCAAAGAACAGTAACTTCAGGAATTATTAGTGGAATAAATAGAACCATAAAAATAGATGATGAAAATGGAGAATCCTATATGGAGGATTTAATCCAAACAGATGCAACAATAAATCCAGGAAATAGTGGAGGACCACTTATTAATTTAAATGGTGAAATGATAGGGATAAATTCAGTAAAAATAACAGAAGCTGAGGGAATTGGATTTGCTATACCAATTAATATTATTAAGCCAATAATAGAAAGCTTTTCAAATAATGGGAATTTTGAAGAAGCTAATATTGGAATATTTGCATATGATAAAAATGTTATTCCATACTTAGACTCAAGTATAGAATTTGATTCAGGAATATATGTAGCACAGATTTCAAAGGATGGACCAAGTTATACATCAGGATTAAAAATTGGTGATATAATAACTAAAATAGATGAAGCATCTGTAAATAAAATGAGTGAACTAAGAAGTTATATTTATACAAAAAAAGTTGGAGATGAGGTAAAATTAACAATATTAAGAAATAATAGGGAACACAGCATCACTGTTAAATTAGGGAAAAAATCATAACTATTATTAAAAATTAAAAAAAACTGCATACATTGTGGGATTTTGTATGCATACCTATTGAAAAAACCTAAGATTTAGGGAGCATGCCCTAAGCCTTAGGTTTCTTTTCTTCATCTCGCATTTTTAAAATATCTTTATATCCCATTGCAATTATAGCAATAATCATTAATGCAAAAGAAATGGCTTTCCATATACCACTTTCTAAAAGAATTATTGCAAACATACCACAAATAGCACTTAAACCATATAGAATAAAAACTGCTTGCTTTTGTGTATATCCTTTTTTCATAATTTTATGATGTAAATGTTCTTTATCGGCTTTAAATACACCACTTAATGATTTTGTTTTTATTATCCTTCTAAATATTGCGGAAATTGTATCAAATAAAGGAAATGCAAATATAATTAATGGTGCAATTAAAACAATTGCTGTATAAGTTTTTGCAACTCCTAATATTGATATTATCGACAACGAGTAACCTAAGAAATTAGATCCTGTATCTCCTATAAAGGTTTTTGCTGGATTAAAGTTAAAAGGTAGGAATCCAACTAGTGAACCAGCAAGGGCAGTTATTAATATAATTGCAATTAAAGGAGAATTATTTAAAGTAAATATTATCAATAAAGAAAGACAAGAAATTATGCAAATTCCAGAAGAAAGTCCATCTAATCCATCAATCAAATTGATAGCATTTGTTATTCCAACAATCCAAATAATTGTTAATATAATTGAAAATGTATCATGAGTAATTACAGTATTAAGACCAGATATATTAATCCTATTTATTTGTATTCCACTAAAAGAAACAACTGAAGCTGCTAAGATTTGCCCAAATAATTTCACATATGGGGGAATCCCTTTCCAGTCATCAAAGAAACAGAATATTGACAATATTAGTGCACCTATAAAAAATCCAATAAGCTTTATATAGTAGTTATCCGTATTAAAAATGTTAATGCTATTTTCTATTGTCATAACAATTAATAAATATATTGTTGAAACTAAAAAACCTGCAATAACAGCCAATCCACCGAAGTCTTGGCATAGCCGTTTTATGTATTTTTCTTTGATCCTTTGGTATATCTAATGCACCAATTTTATTAGCAAATCTGATTGTATAAGGTGTAATTACATATGAAGTAATAAATGCTAGTAAAAATGCTATTGCAATATCTCCCCACATAAGAACCTCCATAATTTAATATTCCGTAAAGATTGTATATTTAAAATTATTTTTTGTCAACAGATGTATACAATATTTCTATAAGTATATTTAAGGGTAATTTCTATCGAAATTACCCTATCAAAAGATTATATTATTAATTAGTATATTCATCTAATAATTTATCGAAATCTTTTTTTGTTAAACTCTTAAAGCTTTGTTTAAATCTTTCATATTCACTATTCCATGAAGCATATTTTGGATCGTTTCTATGATCTGGTAAATCATAATGTTCCTTTAAATATTTAGAAAAATATAAAGTATATTTAGTCGCACCATATACATTTAAGTGACCACTATTATATAAATCTTTAGAAAAATCAATTTTAAAATCTTCTAATGTATTAAAGTTAATAATATCTAAATTATTTTCGTTGATAACAGAAATTGCGTCATTTAATATACCATTTTCCTCATCCTTATATGTTCGTGGAGTGATTACAAATAGTACGTTTAAATTACTAGATTTAATAAAATCAATTAAATTTATTAATACTTGTTTATTTTCTGGTGGTAGATTAACAAAAGTATCTTTCCATATATATGGCTTTTGAGGGTCTGTTTTTGTATGTTTTTTTTGAAATAAATATCCATTATATACACTGGTATCATTTAAAAAATTGTTTTTGCTAATATTTTTCCAACCATTATGATATATAAAAAAACTAAGATAGTAATTAATATAATTGCTTTTATCAACGTGTTTATAAGATAATAATTCATTAATGGCATCTATTCTATTTGCAGAAAAATTCATACAATCGACACTTTTCCTCATGTTTTCGTCGCTAATTGAGTTTAAATCATCTACTAATCTAACTATATCTATAATATATAATTTAGGATTTTGACTTTTTTCTGATTCTTTTATGAGATATTTTATTAATGGAAATGGCTGATTACCTGCCGATAAAACTCCAGTTGTATAACCATACAAGTCATAGGCAAGTACTGTATTGAAACTGGTATAAACATTACTAGCTCCTACATATACAATATCTAAAGAATTTTGGGGTTCTTTATAAAAAGATTCAATATGAAAATATCCATTAGTAAATTTGTCTAACCAAAGTATATTAAATATACTATAAAATAAAACACAAAAGATAATTAAAAATAATATGCTTTTGATTAGTTTTTTCAACATTATCTATACCTCCATTTAAAATTGTCTATAAATAAACGCTGTTGGATCATATCCTACACCATAGCATCCAAATATTATAATTGCAAATATTAAGGCATATAATATTCCCCATCTAAATACAATATTTTGTTTAAATAATTTTTCTCTAACATTACTCTTACGTGACATATAATCAACAATAAATAATACTATTAAAGAAATAATTAAAATTCTAAAATCGTGTATATCTAAACCTGCGGTATATATTGATTTATTATCTAATAAAATCCAAGGATTCCATACAAACATATTTTTAATTATATCAATAGCATTTGAGACGCTTGATGCCCTAAAGAAAATCATTGTAAATGAAAATAAAAGATATGTTCTTATTACTTGATATAATTTATAACTAAAGACATTTTTTTTAATACCTAGTTTGTTATTTATTTTATTAGAAACTGGTTCTAATATATCTTCCAAAAACATGATTAAGAATTGCAATAGACCTGAGCCAATTATAAATGTATAAGCTCCACCATGCCAAGCACCTATGATTGACCACATTATTAACATTGAAAGATATAATGATATTTTCTTAGAAGCTTTTTTGCTGAAAATTTTTTTACATTTTTTAGTTAGAGATTGCATCACATTAGATTTTAACAATGGGTAAAAAATGTAATCTCTAAGCCAAGCACCTAATGTTATATGCCAGTTTCTCCAAAATTCTGTTATTGTTTTAGAGAAAAATGGTGCAGTAAAGTTTTCTGGTAAAGTAATTCCAATTATTTCTGATATACCCATAATTATATCAATTGAACCAGAGAAGTTTGTATATAACTGTAATGCGAAAAATAATACAGCGATTATTGTATAAAATCCAGTATATGTTGCTAAATCACCATAAACTGTATCTACAAACATACCAAGCCTTTGTGAAATAACTAATACTTTAAAAATTCCCCATAAAATTCTAACTAAACCACTACACATACGATTATAATTAAATTTATGACCTTCATATAATTCTTTTTCTATAGTAGAATATCTAATAAATGGACCTGATGTAAGAATAGGAAAATATGACATAAATAAAGCACATTTAAATATATTCTTTTGTGATTTACAAGCTCCACGATATATATCTACTAAGTAACTAATCATTATTAAAGAGTAATAACTAATTCCAATTAAAGAGTTTCTATGTACTAATGCAAATTTAAAATCTATTTTAAAGAGATTAAATATATGATTAACGGTAGCTAAGAATAAGTTAGTGTATTTTAGATACAATATTTGTCCTAAAATTACTAGAATTCCTGAAATTAAAAATAATTTTGCTTTTTTAGTATCATGATATTTGTCTATTAATCTGCCAAAAATATAACTTGAAAGTAAAACAAGTAATGCTTGTGCCAGTGTTGATATAGTTAAATTATTCCAAAATAAAAAAATAACACTTGATACTACCAAAACAAACCATTTATTTTTTTTGGGAAAGATAAAATATATAAATAAAGTTACAATAGAAAATGCTAAAAAAACTAATGAAGTTAAGCTCACAATTTTCCTCCTTGCTATTACATAATATTTCCATTTGTTATTGCTATATTTTGTCCAGTTATACTACTTGCATTATCAGATAATAAAAATTTAAACATAGGTATTACATCACTAATAGATAAATTGTTTCCTGTTGGACTATTCATAGCATTTTGCTGTATTAATAATTCAGGTATGTTTTTTAAAAATTTAGTTTCTATCATTGTTGGCGATATACCATTAATTCTAATTCCTTTATCTGCATATTCATTAGAAAGAGCTTTTACAAGACCTAATAGAGCATATTTAGAAGTTACATAGCTGGCTACATATTTTGGAGGAATATTAGTAGTGCATGATGTTAACATTACTATTATTCTTCCATACTTATTTTTCGCCATATTTGGAATAAATGCATTCAAAATAATAACTAAAGATCGAAGACAAATATCTAAATCAGTTTTAAATTTATTCCATGTTAATTTTGTGAATTTCATATTTTCATATTTACCAGCCGGCAAATGAACGATATGTGTTGGCGTTTTGCCAAATCCTTTTATTTTTTCTACGAATTTATATGTATCTTCTTCATTTAGAAAATTTCCTTCTAATAATAATAGTTTATCTTTTAAATTTTTTTTCAAAGATATTAATTTTTCATTATCACCAATGTGATGTGCAATTATACAATCATAATCTTTAGCTACTTGATTAATTAATTCTGTGCCTATATCAGAAGAAGCTCCTGTAACTAATAATATTTTTTCACTCATTTAAAACACCTACTTTCATTTTTCCTCTAGATACTTTTTCGTTCTTATTATTTAAGATTTCAAATCGAATTATAAACTGTTTAAAAATTTCGTTAATTTCTATTATTCTTCCTTTAATAGTTAAAGGACTATCTGAAAGAAAAACAGGTTTTTTAAATAAAATTTCTACACTATGTATAAGACTGTATTTACCTGGAAGATATACTCCAGCTAGTGTAGATAAAAAAGAAGATGTAAGCATTCCATAAACCACTTTTTCTTCATAACCTTTAGACTTTGCATAATCTAAATCATTATGAAGAGGATTGGTATCTCCAGTTATTTTACAGAAAGCTTTAACCTTATCTTCTGTAAGATTGACTTGAAATGTTTCTTCCAAGCCAATCTTTATATCTTCAAACTTATATTGATTCATATTAAGTTCTCTCTTTCATATAATTTAATTATCCTATTCTAGATTTTATAATATCTACCATTTCTCCAACATTTTTCATAGTTGTTACTTCATTCATGTTGAATTTTATTCCAAATTCCTGCTCAACTGCAACAACTAAATTAATATGTTCTAAACTATCCCAATCTTCAATATCCTTTGATGTAGTTTCAGGTTTTACAACTATACTATCATCATCAAATACATCTCTAAAAACATTATTTAATCTTTCATAAATTTCTTCATTTTCCATTATTCAATCACCTCAATTACATTATTTTTATTAGTATATCCGTTAGATATATCTAATTTATATATTTTATTTCCTTGACTATCACAAGAAACTTCCTCAAATCCTTGTAAGTCATAAAAATTATTAACCATTTTATTTTTAAAAGTTGGATAATAGTAACCATATATAGTCTTTATATTTCTTTCTTTTGCTTTTTTTACTAACTCATCCATCATTGCAAATTCCATATTTCTTTTTAAAACTCTACAACTCATTATCCATAAATCAATATGTAACTCATCATGATTTTTTATATTTCCTATTACAACAGTTATTACTCCGTTATCACCAAAAATATCTTCTAATTTGCCATATAATTTTATATAGTTATCATCTTGATTTACTTCTTCAATATCTGCTAAAGAATATCTTTTAGTTGTTAAATTAAATTGATTGCTTTTATTACTCAATTGTGAAATTCTTTCTAAGTAAATTGGTTTAAAAGGTGAAATTTCTGCTTTCATCTTTAAAGAATTTAAATAATCTTCATAATTATCAAAAGTTGCCATCATTTGACTCCTTTTGCTATTTTCTTTATACAATTCATTTTTCTTTAAATCCTCATTAGAAAAATTAGTAACTTCAAAATACCCATTATGGTCGATTATTTTAATATAGTTTTCAGGAACATCAATTTCTGGTGTGGAAATTCCTTCAATATAATTACTTACAATTTGTCTTTCAGCAGGATTATCATCTACAAATACAAAGCTGTCTGCACCTAAATTCAATTCAGCTGAAATATCTTTTATATTCATATTTTTAGGATTCCAATTAGCTTTAATTATAATAAAATCATCAGGTTTTAAAGTACCAGCAGGGTGTTTTAGTCCAGCAATTGCGTTTTCATATTCATTTTTAGAATTTACATTTAAAATAACCCCCAAAGATTTATGATCTCTTAAGTAGTTTTGAAATTCAGAATAAACTTGTCCACTAGGAACTTCTGGCCCGATAGCTAAATTGTCTACTCCATCATCTCCAACTATTCCACCCCATAAGGTATTATCTAAATCTAGAACAAAAGCTTTTTTGTTTTTCCCATATATTGATTTTATAATATTAGCTATATTAAATGATAAATATGGTATTGCTGGAACTTCCATTGCATATTTATACATGTGCCAATAAAATTGATTAGCCCATTTATCTAATCCATAGCATGATGATACATAGTTAATATCATTTATAAAAAAGTTTTTTGTACTATTTGCATAATCATAGAATTTTTGATTTAACCTTGTAATAAAATTGATTTTGCCATGAATATCACTTGCATCTTTATTACCTAACAATCTATAATATGGATACTCAAAATTATTTTGAATAATTGTACTATTAAATTTAGAAAATAATTTATCCCACATTTTTTGAAATTTATTGTACTCACTACCGAAGCATATCATTTATTGAATTTTCATCATCATACATTGTAGGAAATTGCATAATGTTTCTATTAGTAGTATGGATATAAATAATATCTGGCTTGAAATTGTCTAATTCTTCATTCCCAAACATAGCATCCTCATAGAATTTGTTATATTCAGACTCATAAAAATTAGGCTTAATGCCATAATTTAATAGAAATATTTCTAACATATTTTTTATTTCACTTGTTGTTGAACCGCCTAAAATTGCTATGTTTTTTTCAAGAAGGTTAGGATTTAATAAAAGCTGTTTTTTTATTTTTTTCTTATTTTTTATTAAATAATTAACATCAAATGGATATTCTAATTCTTTCATATTATGTTATCACTCCAATATAGTTTTATAAGTAAATTTAAAGCAAAGCTATTATATATTAAGGGACATAAATTGTCAATTATTTTAGTTTTAATACAATAATTTTATTTATAACAAATAAAATTTGTCGAAAAAAGCAGTATAAATACTAAGGAGAATATTAAAAATCTAATATGGTTGCAAAAAAAATATATTAATGGTAAAATATATGTAGATTTATGTAAGGATTTGTAATTATGAAGAAAATACGTACTCAAATTATAAGAATGGGTATTTATATAGGGAAGTACCTTTTAAATACAATTTATTTTTTTGTTAAAATTTGCCCTATGAAAAATAAAGTTGTAATGTTAAGCAGACAATCCAACATACCAAATTTAGATTTTGAATTAATAGAAAAAGAGATATTAAAAAGAAATAATAAAGTAAAAATAGAGATGCTATGCAAAGTTGTGAAAAAGGATGTTAATGAAAGAATAAAATATTGTTTTTACATTTTTAAATGCATGTATCATATAGCAACAGCTAAAGTTTGTATTCTAGATGGATATTCAATTCCAATCAGTATATTGAAACATAAAAAAAGTCTAGAGATAATTCAAATATGGCATGCTTCAGGGGCTATTAAAAAATTTGGATATCAATCTTTAGATAAAAAAGAAGGAAGAGGAACAGAAATTGCAAAAATAATGAATATGCATAAAAATTACACACATGTAATGGCCCCAAGCAATAGTACAGCAGAGTTTTATCAAGAAGCTTTTAAAGTAGAAAAAGACAAAATCTTTATTAATGGATTACCAAGGTTGGATTATATATTGGAGAAAAACTTAGGGAATAGCAAATTAGAAGAATTTTATAGACAATATCCTAAATATAAAAATAAAAAGAAAAAAACGATTTTATATGTACCTACATTTAGAAAGGACAATAATAGTATTGAAAACATAAAAAAATTAATAAATGCAATAAATAAATCAAAATATAATTTAATTATAAAGTTGCACCCATTAGATAAAAGTGAAGAAACAAGGCAATATACAGTTAATAAAAAATATGGTACTTATGATTTGATGAAAATAGCAGACTATATTATAACCGACTATTCTGCTGTGGCATTTGAAGCAAGTTTATTAAATAAACCACTATATTTTTATGTGTATGATATAGATGACTATAAAAAAGCAAGGGGTTTAAATATAGATTTATTTAAAGAAATGAATAATTGTACTAGCAGAAATATAAAAGGAATAATTAAATCAATAGAAAACAATGAATATGATTATACTGAATTAAGTAATTTTAGAGATAAATATATGGGTAAAAACTATTACAATAACACAGAAAAATTGGTGGATTTTATATTTAATTTTTTGAACAAGGATGTAAGCAATGAAAAAAATAAAAATAATACTGATAAATATAGCAAAAAAGAACTTAATTTTTAGGAAATTATCAAGGAAAATATTATATTTGTATAGATATATAAGATATAAAATTAGGGGAATGGGACAAAAAGTTGATGAACATACAATTTTATTTAGTACCTTTAATGGAAAAGCATATTCTGATAGTCCGAAAGCTATATACAATTATATGAAAAATGATAGTAAATATAAATTTATTTGGGCTTTCAAAGAACCAGAAAAATATAGATATTTAGAGGATAATAAAAATACTAAGGTTATAAAACAAGGAACTAAAGAGTATGAACAGTATTTATCAAAATCTAAATATTGGATTTTTAATTATAGAGCTGCAGATCATCAATATCCGAAAAAGAACCAAGTCTTTTTACAATGCTGGCATGGAACACCACTTAAAAGATTAGGATATGATTTAGATAATCCAGATAATGCTTTAAATACAAAAAAAGAAATAAGATATAAATATAAAACAGATGCAAAGAAATTTAAATACCTATTATCACCTTCTAAATTTGCAACAGAAAAATTTATATCGGCATGGAATTTAAAAGAAATAAATAAAGAAGATTGTGTAATAGAAGAAGGTTATCCTAGAAATGACTTTTTGAATAACTATACGGAAGAAAATGTGAAAGAAATTAAGAAAAAATTAGGTATAAGTGGAACAAACAAAAAAATAATATTATATGCTCCAACTTGGAGAGACAATCAACATCAGGCAGAACTTGGATATACATATAAAACAGAAGTGGATTTTGATTTACTTAAAAAAGAACTAGAACAAGATTATATAATTTTATTTAGGGCACATTACTTAGTGGCAAACGAATTTGATTTTGAGAAATATAAAGGTTTTGTATATGATGTTTCTAAATTAGATGATATTAATGAGTTGTATGTAATTTCCGATATATTGATAACAGATTACTCTAGTGTTTTTTTTGATTATGCTAATTTAAAAAGACCAATTATATATTATATGTATGATTTAGATAAATATAAAGATAATATGAGAGGATTTTATATTGATTTAAAGGAATTACCGGGAAGTATTATTCAAACTGAAGAGAATTTAATAAAAGAAATAAAAAGTACAAGTGATAATTTTGAATATGATAATAAATATAAAAAATTCAACGATAAGTATAACTACTTAGATGATGGAAATGCAAGCAAAAGAGTAGTAGAAAGGGTAATACAAAAAAGAGGAGTCGATGTAATATGAATATAGCAGTAATATTTGCTGGAGGAATAGGAAGTAGAATGAAATCAAAAGGTACTCCTAAACAATTTTTAGAAGTTAATGGAAAACCTATTCTAATATATACATTAGAAAAATTTGAAAATAATCAAAATATAGATGCAATAGTTATTGCTTGTGTTAAGGATTGGATAAGCTATTGTGAAAAAATAATTAACAAATTTAATATTACAAAAGTTAAGAAAATTGTACAGGGTGGAAGTAATGGACAAGAATCAATATACAATGGATTAAAGGCAGCAAAAGAGGTATCTAAAACTGATGATGATATTGTGTTAATACATGATGGTGTAAGACCATTAATTGATAATGATTTAATAAATAAAAATATTAAATGCGTAAAAAAATATGGATCAGCAATTACCTGTGTAGAGTCTAAAGAAACAGTAGTTTTAATTAATGATGACGATAAAATAAAAACTACTACAGATAGAGACCACACAAGAATTGCAAGAGCACCACAAAGTTTTTATTTATCAGAAATATTAAAAGTGCATGATAAAGCAATAAAAGATGGAAATACCAATGTTATAGATTCATGTACTCTAATGAAGATGTATAATAAACAATTATATACAGTTATTGGTAAAAGTGAAAATATAAAAATTACAACACCAGATGATTATTATATATTTAAAGCTATATTAGAGGCAAAAGAAAATTCTGAGATATTTGCGTAGGTAGAAGGAGAGATTATGAATATAATAATTGAAGAAGATATTAAAAAGATAATAGAGTTAAAAGCAAATTGGGAGAAATTAAAAAATAAAACTGTATTAGTTACAGGAGCAACAGGAATGATTGGTCAATATATAATATTTACTCTATTAGAATTAAATAATTTATATGATTATAATATAAATATTTTGGCTCTATGCAGAAATAAAAACAAAGCAGAAAATGTATTTAAAGATGTAAAAGAAAATAAATTATTAAAATTTATTTTTCAAGATGTAGGACAAGAAATGAATTTAAATATGGAGATTAACTATATAATTCATACTGCAAGTCCTGCAAATCCAAAATTTTATTCTACAAATCCTGTAGGGACAATTATGGCGAACACAATTGGTACAAGGAACTCTTTGGAATTAGCAAAAAAAAGTGAGGCATCTTATTGTTATATATCTACTATGGAGATATATGGGCAAATGGAAAATGATTTAGGAATAAAAGAAGAAGAATATGGTGCCATAAACAGTTTGGATATTAGATCTTGCTATCCAGAGAGTAAAAAATTGGGAGAAAATATGTGTATTGCATATAAAGAACAATATGGAATAGATATAAAAATAATTAGGCCAGCACATACATATGGCCCAGGAATGAGCATTGACGACCCTAGAGTACAGTGTGAATTTATGAAGAAAGTACTAAATAATGAAGATATTATAATGAAAAGTGATGGTACGATGGAGCGTACATATACATATGTAGCTGATGTAGTATCAGGCGTATTTTTTGCAATTTTGAATGGAAATGATGTGGTCTATAATGTGGCTAATGAAGATGCTGTTATTAGCATACGAGGATTAGCAGAAACTATAATATCTTCTAAAAAGAATTCAAAATCAAGACTAATTATTAATATACAAAATGAAAAAGGATGGTCTAAAATAAAATCTAAAATTATGAATTGTGATAGACTAAAATCAATTGGGTGGACATCGTTATTTAATGTTAGGGATGGAATAGAAAGAACTATGAAATATCATATATGTGTTAAAGAGGAGAAACAAATATGAATAAAGAGATGCAATATTGTACAGTAATAATTTCACAAGATAATAATATATCAAACATAAAGTTAAGTATTAATAATATGCAAGAAAATAATTTTCAACAAAATGAATACTTAATTGCAATTCAAAAAGAATATAATGATGAGATAAAAGAATTATGCAATAACAATAATATTAAATATTATGAGTATGAGAATATAGAAGATATTTATTATGAATTACCAAAAACATTAGAATTTGATTATATATCTTTTATTGATAGTGGAGATATGTATGATACTAATTTTAAAGAAAAAATAGAGAATGAGTTAGGAAATATTATTATATGCCCAATAATATATAAAGATATAAATTATGTACTAAATAAAACTATATCTAGAAATGTAGAGATAGACATAGAAAAGAATCCAGAAAAAATATGGTTGAATATTAAATCTGCATTTATTAGTAAAAATATATTGAAAAAATTAGATAAACCCAATAGAAATGATTTAAAGTATTATATAGAAAAGAATTTACTTATTAAATTAATAACAATAAATGGTGGATATAAAGTTATAAATACTATTAAATTAATATCTTCTAATCAATTAGAAGATTCATCAGAAAGCAAGATAGAAGATTATGATGTTCAATGGTATGAAAACGTATTTAATAATATAGAAGATATTTCGAATTTTTGTAAGCAAAATTATGGGACAATTCTAAAATTTGAACAATTTAATTATATATATATGATAAAAAATGCAATAAATAGAAATGTTAATATGAAGAATAAACATATTTTAACTTACGAAAAATTAAATGATTTTTATAAAAGAGTAAAAGATATTTTAAAAAATATAGATGATGAGATTATAATAAAAACAATTGGTAATAAATCAGTCAATTTCTATTTATTAAGATTGAAATATGATTCATTAAATAAAAATATAGAGTATAGAGAGTTTTTAAGTGAAATACACGTGATAAATAATGATATGATGATATTTAATGCATCTAATACAAGAATAAAAATACTATTAATGGATTATATAGATGGCGAATTGATTATTACTGCTACATATCCATTTCCTTTTGATGAGAAAAAATTAAAAATATATGCAGAATATTTAGGTCGAAAAATATATGCAGAAAAAAATAATTTGTATTCAGAATATAAGGCTTTTGGGGAAAAATTATATGAGAACTATACTTTTGAATTGAAAATACCATTAAAAATAAATTCCGGAAAACAATATATAAGGTTCTTTTTGGAAAGTAATAAAAGTACAGTGGAGTTGAATATAAATTTTAACAAACCATTATCAAGATTGTCTAAACTAAAATATGCTTATTGGAACTGCGGAAAGTTTACTTTAAATTATAGACAAAAAGGCATTTTAGTAATGAAAAATAGTAAATTAAGACATTTAAAAAGAGAATTTAAATATATAATTAGTTTACTACGTAATAAAAATATAAATGCAAAAAAAGCTGCTTTATTAAGAATTTTATATCATCTAACAAAACCTTTTTATAAAAAAGAGATATGGTTATTTGAAGATAAAATATATAAAGGTGGAGATAATGGAGAGTATTTATATACGTATGCTTGCAAACAAAAAGATGGAATAAAAAAATATTACATATTAAAAAAAGATTGTATAGATGCAAGGAGATTTAAAAAAGAGAATAAAAAATATGTAAAATTTTCAACAATCAGGCATAAATTGTTATTTCTAAACAGTAATATAGTATTTACTACTCACAACAATGCGATAAAACATCATTCTTTTAATGAGATAAATGAAAAATATTTTAGAGATTTATATAATAGCACGACTGTTTGTATACAACACGGATTAACAGTGCAATATATTCCTCATTTGACAAATAGAATAAATGATAACTTAAAAAAATATTTCTTAGCTTCGCCAATCGAAAAGAAAAATATGAAAAATAAAGAATATGCATATGAAGGACATGATGATATATTAGAGATAACTGGTTGCCCAAGATATGATGGGTTAAAAAACAATGATAAAAAGCAAATATTAATTACTCCAACCTGGAGACATTATTTGGCTCTTCCTGTACTAAAATTTGCAGAATCAAGAAGATACAATGATGATTTTAAAGATTCAGAATATTTTAAAATATATAACACTATTATAAATGATAAGAAATTGATAGATGCAGCTAAAAAATATGGATATAAAGTAATTTATTTATTACATCCATGTACAAGTTCTCAAATAAATGATTATGATAAAAATGACTTTGTAGAATTAATTGCGGCAACAGATGATCTGAATTATGAAAAAATACTTACAGAATCAAGTTTAATGGTAACAGATTATTCAGGTGTACAATTCGATTTTGCGTATATGTATAAACCAATAATTTATTTTCATCCAGATGAATTACCTCCATCTTATGAAGAAGGGGAATATAAATATGAAACAATGGCTTTAGGAGAAATAACTAAAAATATTGAAGAAACTATTGATTTACTATGTGAGTACATGAAAAATGATTGTAAAGTAAAGGATGAGTACAAAAAAAGAATTGATAAATTCTTTAAATATCATGATTATAATAACTGTAAAAGAATTTATGATGAAATAATAAAATGTAGGAAACAGAGAAAATGAATATTATAAATTTAAAAATAAAAAGTCTATTTAAAAAAGATAATTTAATCCTAACCGGATTTATTTATATGAAAGATAAAGAGAATAATTTTAATAAGGAGAATTTAAAACTGCAAATAAATGAAAAAGAGTATAATATTAAATTTATATTAAAAACAAATTTATATATTATAAAAATACCATTAGAAGATTTAATTACAGGGAAAATACATAACAAACCATTTTTTATATACAAATATGATGAAGACACAATAGAAAAATGGTCATTAAGATACTCAATTTTAGGGAAAAAAAGAAAATATTTAAATAGCAAAATTAAAATAATAGAAGATAAAAATACAAGTATGTATGTTAGAGAGTCTGCAAAAAACAGACTAATTATAACAGTTAGAGAAATAAATAAAACGGATTACCGTAAAGAACAACTAAAAATAAATTTAGCATATATACTTTCTAAATTTGTACCGAAAACTAAAATTGTAATGTATGAAAAACATTCTGAAAAATACGAAGAAAGTGCATCAATGGTATATGAAACATTAATAAACCAAGGATATAAAAATGTTTATTACATAATTAACAGGGATAATTTAATATTACAGACTTTAGATAACAAATATAAAAAGAATATAATTTATAAATATTCATTTAAACATTATATCTTATTCTTTTCTGCAAAAGCATTTATTGGAACAGAGTCACCAGGACATGCTATTGATTTAAGAATTGCAAATAAACATGCATCACAGAGAATATATAACGATAAATTTAAATATGTATTTCTGCAACATGGAGTAATGTATATGGTATCATTAGACTCAAAAGGAAGAAGCTTTTTTAGAAAAGATGGAGGTATGCCGATTAATAGTAAAATAGTTGTATCATCTGAACTAGAAGCAAAACATTTTATTGATTTAGCTGGATTTGAAAGAAAGGATTTATATATTACTGGATTGCCAAAATATGATAAAAATATATTATCTGATAATGCAGATAAAATAGTTGTTATGCTTACTTGGAGACCTTGGGAATATAATATACTTAGAAATGATATTTATAATTCACCTTACTATAAAACTCTAAAAAAAATTATTGACTCTATACCAGATAGAATGAAAGATAAAATTATTTTAATGCCACATCCACTAACTTTGGAATCATTGCAAAATTCAGAGTTATCGAATTATATATTAGATGATTTTATATATGATAATGTTTTAAAAGATACAAAGGTTTTAATTACAGATTATTCATCAATAGCATATGACTCATTTTATAGAGGAAGTAATGTTATATTTTATTGGGAAGAAAAGGATTTTTGTATGGAACAATATGAGGGACATTTAATGCTAAATGATGATAATGCATTTGGCCCAATATGTTATAATGTAAATGAATTACCTAAAATAATAGAAGAAGAATATAATAACAAGCAAAAAAAAGAATATATATCAAAATATGAAAAAATAGTAGAATTTCATGACAATAAAAATACAGATAGGTTGATAAATTTACTAAAACAAGATAAAATTATATAATTAAGAAAGGAATAATTAATATGAAGAGAGTTTTAACATATGGCACATTTGATTTATTGCATTATGGACATATTAGATTATTAAAAAGAGCAAAAGAACTTGGAGATTATCTTATTGTAGCATTATCTACTGATGAATTTAATAAAGTAAAAGGAAAAACATCGTATCACAATTATGATACAAGAAAAAAGATGCTTGAAGCTATAAGGTATGTAGATTTAGTAATTCCAGAAAATAATTGGGAACAAAAAATAAATGACATTAAAGAATACAAAGTTGATATAACAGTAATGCGGAGGAGATTGGGCAGGTAGTGATAAATTTGAATATTTAAGGGATTACTGTGAATTAGTATATTTAGATAGAACAGAAGGAGTTTCTACTACAAAAATAAAAGAAGATTTAAAGTTACAAGAGCCAGTTAATGGTATAAATCAAATACCAGAAATAAATAGTAAAAAAAATAAATAGGAGAATAGAAGTGAAGATATTAAAAGAAATAATAAAAGATCATATAGAGTATAGAAAACAAATATTTAAACTTGCAAAATCAGATTTAGTAAAAACATATAGAGGATCCGCTTTAGGTTGGTCGTGGGCAATTATAAAGCCAGTGGTAACAATATTTGTATATTGGTTTGCTTTTTCTATAGGACTTAGAGCAGGAAAAGATGTAAATGGTTATCCATTTTTCTTATGGTTAATTGCAGGTGTTGTACCATGGTTTTACATGGGTGATATGATAACAGGGGGGACAAACTGTATTAGAAGATATAGTTATTTAGTTACAAAAATGAAATTTCCTGTATCTACAATACCAACATTTATAAGCATATCAAATTTGATGGTAAATGTTGTATTATTATTAATAGTAATTATAATATTCTGTGCATTTGGATTCCCACCAGATATTTATTTATTGCAATTGCCATTTTATATTTTACTATCATTTATATTCTTTACTCTATGGGCATTATTTTCATCATTTATTGGAGCAATAAGTAAAGACTTTGTAAATCTTGTAAAATCTTTTATAACAGCTATATTTTGGCTATCTGGAATATTATGGAATGCTGATAAAATAGCTATTCCATGGTTAAAGAAAAGTTTGATGCTTAATCCAGTAACATTTTTAGTAAATGGATTTAGGAATTGCTTTATAAATAAAGTTTGGTTTTGGGAACAGCCAAAAAGATTATTATATTTTGCAATAATTACATTAATACTTTTAATTGCTGCACTATGGTCGTATAGAAAATTAAGGAAAGATATTGCAGATGTATTATAATTAATTACGAAAGGGACAAGTAAATGGGTGAAAATGTAATAGAATTTAAAAAAGTAAGTAAAATATACAAATTATATAAAAATGATAAAAGAAGATTATTGGCCATATTTTTTAAAGGGATACCATATAAAGAAAAAAAAGCAGTAAATGATGTATCATTTAAAATAAAAAGAGGAGAAGCGGTTGCTATATTTGGTAAAAATGGAGCAGGAAAATCAACAATACTTAAAATGATAACAGGTGTTACTTTTCCTACTTACGGAGATATAAATGTAAATGGTAGAGTAAGTGCTTTGCTAGAATTAACTTCAGGATTTGACCCAGAGTTTACAGGTAGAGAAAATATTTATTTAAAAGGTAGAATATTAGGTTTAAAGGAACATGAAATAAAAAAACTAGAACCTAGAATAGTAGAATTTGCAGAGCTAGAAGAATATATAGATCAACCAGTTAGAACATATTCAAGTGGTATGAAAGCAAGACTTGGATTTTCAGTTAATGTAAATATAGAACCAGAAATATTAATTGTAGATGAAGCTTTAAGTGTTGGGGATGAGGCATTTAAGAAAAAATGCACAAAAAAGATAAATGAAATTATAGAAAAAGATAATGTAACACTACTATTTGTAACACATTCAACAGGAGTAGCAAAAGAATTTTGTAAACGTGGAATTGTTATGAAAAAAGGTAAAATAGTCTGTGATACTGATATTGATGAAGCAATTAATATATATAATGAAAGCATAAAATAGATACCTTTAAATTACAATAATATAATTGCAAAAGTACTATGGAGGGGCCGGATTGAAAAATATAATAGAAAGATGTAAAAAAATATATAATAAGGAAACACCACTAAAAATTGAATGGATAGTAGCTATATTAATAGCAATTATTATGATGCTAATGTTTTCTTATATTGATTTTAAGAGTTTAACCGTATGGAGTACGAATATATTAGATTGTATAGCAAAAGGAGATATAACAGATTATTATTCGTATACGGCTTTAAATGAATACAATCTACAACATCAATATGTGTCAGGAACCTTATACAGTTTAATATTATGGGCAATATGGAATATTCCTATATGGGGAATTCAGTATTTTGCTGGCAAGTCAATTATAAAAAATGCAATTTTACTAATATGGTCAAAGTTATTTTTAGTTTTAGCATTAGGAATAACTTTATTTATAACTTATAAGATTTGCAAAGAACTATTTAAAGACAATAAAAAATCTCTGTGGATTACCTTTTTATCGGCGACGTTTATATATACATACATAGGAGTTTTTTATGCAGGTCAGAATGATATTATAATATGTATGTTTGCTGTGATGGGATTATATTATTTAATAAAAGGTAAAAACATTTGGTTTTATATATTGTCGTCTATAGCAATATCAATAAAATATTTTTATTTAATACCATATATTCCAATAATATTATTAACAGAAAAGAAAATATGGAAAATTATTCTTAAATTAGGGATTGGAGTAGCACCAATAGCAATATTTAAACTTTTAGTAAGAAATTTCCCAATGTATTCTATATCAGAAGCTGCCAATTATTCAGATAGTATATTAAATGGATTTCTCGGATCGGGACTAAAAGTTGCTAATGGAGCTACATTATCATTTTTTATATTAGCTTTTATAATTATTTGCTTTATTGCATATATAACAAAACCAAAGACCAAAGAACTAAAAAACAATTATGTATTTTATTTTGCAGTAGCACCAATCATATTAATGTTTATGTTCTCAACAAGATATGAATTTTATAGACCTATATTATTAATGCCTACTTTGATGATATTGTATGGATTTAAACCACAATTATTTAGAATAAATGTTATATTAGATACGTTTGCATTTGGATCTTATTTTATGTTTTCACTGATACATGAGAAATACTTATTCAATAGTAAATTTTCAATGAGTGGATCTTTAATAAGTAAAGTATTTGATATTAAAAAAATGGGGACAGTTAACTTAAAGGAGCCACTTAGAGGTCTTTTAGGGAATAATACCAATACGATAGAAACAGTGCTTATTACAATATTATTTGCTACATTAGGGATAATTTTAATAATTAATTATCCAAAATTAAATATCATAAAAAAAGAGAAAAACAACGACAACTTTGAAAAACCAGAAAGATGGATAATATGGATAAGATCTTTAATGGTAGTTCCAGCTATTGCATTTTTATTGTTTAATGTAATTAGAGGTTAACAGGAGGAGATAAATGATAAGTTTTAATATTCCACCATATGTAGGAAAAGAAAAAGAATATATAGTTAAAGCAATAGAAAATAAAAAAATATGCGGAGATGGAGAATTTACAAAAAAATGCAATAAATGGTTTTTAGAAAAAATTAATAATAAGGTATTATTAACTACGTCTGGTACAGATGCTTTAGAGATGGCAGCAGTATTAGCTGAAATAGAACCGGGTGACGAAGTAATAATGCCTTCATATACATTTTCATCAACTGCAAATGCTTTTATTTTAAGAGGTGCGAAAATTGTTTTTGTAGATATAAGACCAGACACAATGAATATAGATGAAAACTTAATAGAAGCAGCTATAACAAATAGAACGAAGGCTATTGTTCCAGTACATTATGCAGGAGTGTCATGTGAAATGGATAAAATTATGGAGATAGCAAATAAGTATAAATTAAAAGTAATAGAAGATGCTGCACAAGGAGTTATGAGCAAATATAAAGGAAAATATTTAGGAACGATAGGAGACTTTGGATGTTATAGCTTTCATGAAACTAAAAACTACAGTATGGGAGAAGGCGGAGGAATAATAATTAAAGATCCTAAAATATATGAAAGAGGAGAAATAATAAGAGAAAAGGGTACAGATAGAAGTAAATTTTTAAGAGGACAAGTAGATAAATACACTTGGGTAGATACGGGCTCATCATATTTACCAAGTGATATAAATGCTGCTCATTTATATGCTCAATTAGAAGTAGCCGACGAGATAAATAATGATAGACTCAATTCTTGGAATATATATTACGAAAATTTAAAAGATATTAAACAAATAGACTTACCAACGATTCCAGAGGGATGTGAACATAATGCACACATGTTTTATATAAAAGTAAAAGATGTGAATGAAAGAACGAGTTTAATTAAATTTTTAAAAGAAAAGGAAATTACAACAGTATTTCATTATATACCATTACATTCGGCACCAGCAGGAATAAGATATGGAAGATTTAATGGAGAGGACAAATATACAACTAAAGAAAGCGAAAGATTACTAAGACTTCCAATGTATTATGGATTAAAAAAAGAAGAAATAAAAGTAGTGTGTGATAATATAAAATTGTTTTATAGTAATAAATGAAGGAGAAAATATGGAAGAAGAAAATAATGTATTTTCTATAAGGCTGACTAGAATAGTTAAAGGAGCTGCAATCATTTTAATGATAGTACATCATTTATTTAATAATAATGCTGGATTACAAGTCGAAGTGTCATTAAATAATATTGAAAAGCTAATAGGTTCATCAGCTAAAGTTTGTGTTTGTTTATTTACTATATTAAGTGGTTATGGATTAACAATTAGTTGGAATAAAAAAGAAAATCATAAATACTTTGTGCGAAATCATATAATAAAGCTATGGCTTTCGTTTGTATTTATATATTTTTTCTGTGTTATAATTAGAATATTAGAAGGTAAGGGAATAGTAAATATATATGGCGGTGGAGTTACAGGTATATTTTATGCATTAAAAGATATGTTAGGGCTACAGAATTTTATTATACAAACACCTACTATAAATGGGGTATGGTGGTACATGGAAGCAATTTTCATATGTTATTTAATGTTTCCATTATTACATAAGATTACAAGTAAAAATAAAAAAATTTCAATAGTATTATTAGGTATATTGTATTTGCCTTGGATTGTATATTATATATATAAAGGATGGAATTGGCATACTGACAGAGAAATATTCTATTTATTTTCATTTGAATTAGGAATTTTTTGTGCACAATATAAAATATTTAATAAACTAGTTAAATTTTCTAAAGAAAAGACGTGGATTTCTATTATTGTTTCAATTATTATATTAATAATAATGTTTTTTATTAGAAGTAAATTTGCATTAGTAGTAGATTCATTTTGGGCTATATCTATTATTGGACTTAGTATTTGTATTTTGTCAAGAATACCAATACTATCAAATATATTATATGAGTTAGGGATATATTCTTCGGACATATACCTATTTCACAGTATAATAATTACTTCGATGAAATCAATAAGATTTTCGGAAAAAATATATAGATTAATTGCTGTAATATTTATATGTTGGGCTATTGCAATATTAATAAAAAAATTACAAACAATTTTAAAATATGATTTACTTATAAAAAAATCTATAAAAGAGGGATAAAATGAAAAAATTAGTAATAATTGGAGCAAATGATTTTCAAAATCAATTAATATTAAAAGCAAAAGAAATGGGATATGAAACGCATGTATTTGCATGGGAGTCAGGAGATATAGGAGAAAAAACTGCAGATTACTTTTATCCCATAAGTATAACTGAAAAAGAACAAATTCTGGAGGTTTGTAAAAAAATTAATCCAACAGGAATATGTTCAATTGCATCAGACTTAGCAACAATAACAGTTAATTATGTTGCAGAAAAATTAAATTTACCATGTAATCCTTATAAAATAACGAAACAATGTACTAATAAATATGAAATGAGAAAACAGATGAAAAAACATAATATTAGAACACCTGGATTTATAAAAGTAAATTTAGATTGTGAGAATATAGATATTAAAGATTTAAAGTTTCCGATGATTGTTAAACCTACAGACAGATCAGGAAGTAGAGGTATTACTAAAATATTTAGTGAAAAAGATTTAAATACTGCTATAAAAAAAGCTAATAAAGAGTCATTTGAAAAAAGTGCAATTATAGAAGAATATATTGAGGGTGATGAATATAGCTGTGAATGTATTTCATACAAAGGGAAACATTATTTTTTAGCATTTACTAAAAAATACACTACAGGCTCTCCTAATTTTATAGAGACAGGACATATGGAGCCAGCTGATATAGAATTCAAATATCAGAAATCAATAAAAGAGGAAATTTTTAGTGCACTAGATGCTTTAGGAATAGTTAATGGGGCAAGTCATACAGAATTTAAAATAAATAAGGATGGAAATATTGGAATTATTGAAATAGGAGCAAGAATGGGAGGAGATTGTATAGGCTCAGATTTAGTGAGACTTTCTACAGGATATGATTTTACAAAAATGGTTATAGAAGTTGCTTGTGGAAATGAACCATCATTTAATCAAGTTTGTTCTCCTAAAATAGCAAAAATAAAATTTATATTTAACAAAGAAGATATACAAGAATTAGAAGATTTAAAGGAAAAAAATCCAGACATATTGTATAGAATAAGCAAACTTGATATTAATAATTTGGGAAAGACTGTAGATAGTTCTACAAGAGTAGGATATTATATAACAATAGAATAACTTATGAGGAGAGAACGAAATGGAGAAACAAAAAATAATAGTATTTGGATCTGCGGGAAACTTAGGCATGTATTTTTTAGACCATTTATTAAATAATTTAAATATGGATAAATATGAAATTATAGCGGTTGGAACAAGAAAAAATTATCCATACAAATTTTATAAAGGAAAATATATACAAATTGATATTTCAAAAGAGGAAGATTTTGAGAAATTGCCTAAAAAGAATGTTTATGCTGTAATAGACTTTGCTGGGGTCCTTCCAGCTTATCTAGAAAAAGATGATCCTCACAAATATGTAGATGTTAATGTAAATGGTACATTAAATGTTTTAGAATATTGTAGAAAAACAAATACAGATAGAATAATATATACACACACATGGGCCGAATTAAATGGATACTTAAAAGATAAAGAACCACTAAAACCAAGGGTTCCAAGAAAGCCTATATATACAGGAGACCATGCTATTTATACTGTAACTAAGTGTGCGGCAGTGGAGTTGATTGAATGTTATCATCATATGTATGGATTAAAAAATTTTATATTTAAATTGCCAAATATTTATATGTATACCCCAGATATGTTTTATTTTGTTAATGGAGAGAAAAAATATATTTCTTATAGATATATGATTCAAAAAGCAATAAAAGGTGAGGATATTGAAATGTGGGGTAATCCTAAACTTGGAAAAGATATTATATATGTTAAAGATTTAAATCAGATGATTTTTAAAGCATTATTTGCTGATTTAGAATCTGGATACTACAATGCAGGAACAGGAATAAAAACAACAATGAAGGAACAGATAGAGGGGATTATAAAGGTGTTTTCTCCAAAGGATAAACCTTCAAAGATTATAGAGTGTCCAGAAAAAAAAGATTGTGATGATTTTGTAATGGATATCCAAAATATAAAAGATGATTTAGGGTATGAACCAGAATATACTTATATTAAATATTTAGAAGATTATAAAAAAGAGATGGAATTAAATAGATTTATAAAGGAGTAACAAAATGAAAAAGATTAGCTTCATTATTCCTTGTTATGGAAGTGAAAAAACAATAGAAATAGTAATTGAAGAAATAGAGAAGATAGTTACAGAAAAAAAGGAAGATTATGATTATGAAGTTATTGCAGTTAATGATAATTCACCAGATAATGTTTGGAACGTACTAAAAAAAATAGCACAAAATAATCATAAAGTAAAAATTATTTCTCTTGCAAAAAACATGAATAGACCAAGCGCATTAATGGCGGGAATGTATCATGCCACAGGTGATTACATTATTTTAATGGATGATGATGGGCAATGTCCAATGGAAAATTTGTGGAATTTAATAAAACCATTAGAAGATGGACATGATGTATCCATTGCAAAATATCCAAAGTATAAACAGAGTTTATTTAAAAGTTTTGGAACTATAGTAAATAGAAAAATGACTGAAATAGTGATGGAAAAACCTAAAGATCTAAATTTTACTAATTTTACAGCAATAAAAAAATATATTGTTGATGAGATAATAAAATATAAAAATCCATATCCATATATGACTGGACTATTACTTAGAACAACAAGTGATATTGTAAATATAGAAATGGAAGAAAGAGAAAGAATATCAGGCAATACGAATTTTACATTTAAAAAAATGTTAAAATTATGGATAAATGGATTTACAGCATTTTCAGTAAAACCTTTAAGAATAGCAACAGTAATAGGATTTTTAATTGCAATGATAGGTTTTATTTATGGAATATATATAATAATTCATAAAATTATAATACATAATTCAATTATTCCAGGATATAGTTCATTAATGGCAACATTATTATTTATTGGTGGAATAATAATGTTAATGTTAGGGTTGATTGGTGAATATATAGGTAGAATATATATATGTATAAATAATTCTCCACAATATGTAATAAAAGAAAAATATAACATTGATGAAGAAACAGAGGAGATAAAATGAAAAAAACAAAATCTAAATTTAAAGATTATATGTTATTACATATACTACTGCTTATATTTTCCTTTTGTAGTGTGTTTTCAAAATTGGCAGCAAGTAATCCATTTTTATCATTTAAATTTTGCTTATTTTATGGAATATCTATAATTATTTTAGGAATATATGCATTGTTATGGCAACAAATATTAAAAAAATTTACATTAACAACGGCCTTTCTAAATAAATCAATAACTATTATATGGGGAATTGTTTGGGGTGCATTATTTTTTAATGAAACTATAAAAATTCAAATGATAATAGGAGCTTTAATTGTTCTTATAGGTGTAAGCTTGGTGGTGATGGCAGATGAATAATATAATTTTATATACAGGTATATATATTTTTGGAGTTATAATATCAGCTGTTGCACAGGTATTATTAAAAAAATCCGCAGATATAAAAAAGGAAAATATAATAAAAGAATATTTAAATTGGAAAACAATAATTTCATACTCGGTGTTTTTTATAGCAACTCTATGTACGGTTCTATCATATAAGTATTTACCATTATCATTTGGACCAATATTAGGAACTTTGGAGTATTTATTTGTAGCAATACTAAGTTATTATTTTTTAAAAGAAAAAATAAAGAAAAAAAAATTAATTGGACTATTTATAATACTAATAGGAATATTTATTTATTCTATATAGATAAATTATATATAATAAAATAGGAGGTATTCAAATGAAGGGAATAATCTTAGCAGGAGGAAAAGGAACAAGATTGTATCCTATGACAAAGGTAGTATCTAAACAATTATTACCATTATATGATAAACCAATGATATACTATCCATTATCAACATTATTATTGGCAGGAATAAGAGAAATATTGATTATATCTACACCAGAATCTATAGATCAATATGCAGAATTATTAGGAGATGGAAGCAAATTAGGAATTCATTTGGAATATAAAATTCAGGATGCTCCGAAAGGACTAGCAGAAGCTTTTATTTTAGGAGAAGATTTTATTGGAAAAGATTCGGTTTGTTTAATATTAGGAGACAATGTTTTTTATGGACAAGCACTTACAAACTTAATGGAAGAAGGAAGAAAATTAAAGAAAGGTGCAAAGATATTTGGATATCCTGTAAAAAATCCATGTGACTTTGGTGTTGTAGAATTTGATGAAAATAACAAAGTAATATCCATAGAAGAAAAACCAAAAATTCCAAAATCTAACTATGCTGTGCCAGGACTATATTTTTATGATAATGATGTTGTGGAAATAGCAAAAAATATAAAACCATCAGCAAGAGGAGAAATAGAAATAACAGAGGTGAATAATGAGTATTTAAAAAGAAATAATCTTGAAGTAATTCTTTTTGGAAGAGGAATGGCTTGGTTTGATACAGGTACTGCAACTGGTATGTTAAATGCCTCTGAATATATTGAGGCAATACAAACAAGACAGGGATTTTATATATCTTGTATAGAAGAAATAGCATATAATAGAGGATTTATAACAAAAGAACAATTAAGAGAATTAGGAAAGGAATTAAAAAAGACTGAATATGGTAAATACATAATGTCTTTAACAGAGGAGGTAAAACCATGCAAATCTTAGTAACAGGAGCAGCTGGATTTATAGGTAGTAATTTTATCGAGTTTATGGTGAAAAAATACCCTGAATACAAAATTGTAGTCTTAGATAAACTAACATATGCAGGAAATATTAATAACTTAAATAATGTAATTAATAGCATAAAATTTGTAAAGGGAGATATTTGTGATTATAACTTAGTAATAGATATATTAAAAAAATATAAAATAAATGCAATTGTTCACTTTGCAGCGGAATCACATGTAGATAATAGTATTAAAGAACCTTTTATATTTACTAAAACGAATGTATTGGGAACACATACATTATTGGAAGCAGCAAGAAATGTATGGGGTGAAGGTAGCAAAAATAAATTTGTACATATATCAACAGATGAAGTATATGGAGCTTTAAAAGAAACAGGATATTTTACAGAAAAATCACCAATTAATCCTAGTAGTCCATATTCAGCATCAAAGGCAAGTTCAGATTTAATTGCATTGGCATATCATGAAACATTTAAAATGAATGTTACAGTTACAAACTGCTCTAATAATTATGGACCATATCAGCATAATGAAAAACTAATTCCGCATATGATTAAACTGGCTATTAATAATGAAAAGTTACCAGTATACGGAAAAGGAATGAATGTAAGAGATTGGTTATATGTAGAGGACCATTGTGAAGCTATAGATTTAGTATTACATAATGGGAAAGCAGGAGAAAGATATAATATAGGAGGACATAATGAAAAGAGAAATATTGACATAGTTAAATTAATATTAAAACAATTAGGAAAATCAGAAAGTCTTATTTCATTTGTTCAAGATAGAAAAGGTCATGATTTTAGGTATGCTATAGATCCAACAAAAATAAATAATGAGTTGGGTTGGAGACCAAAAACAAAATTTGAAGACGGAATAATAAAAACAATAAATTGGTATTTAAATAATGAGCAATATTTAATGTAAGTGTATTACGTGTAATACATTTTATAAGAGTGTCAAAAGAAATTTACAAACATAAAATGGTTATGTAAAAGAAGTAAAACAGTACGTTATACAGGTATTAATAACACAATTAAAAATATAGTAAAATTAATAATATAAATATAGGAGAAGAAAATAATGGGAATAGGTAAACATAGTACAAATAGAGTAAAAAATAATAAAAAAGGAAAGAAAAAAACATGGAAAAAAGTATTATTAATATTGGTAGTTTTAATATTAATAATAGCAGGAATAATAGCTGGATTTATCAAGAGTAAGTTAAATAAAATTGAATATGTATATATACCTTTAGAGGATATAAATATGAATAAAGGTATTGCGGAATCATTAAAAAATTATAGAAATATTGCACTTTTGGGAGTAGATACAAGAGATGTTACTACAAATGATGGGTCTAGAAGTGATGCAATAATTATTGTAAGTATTAATAAAGAAACGAAAGATGTTAAGCTTATTTCAGTATATAGAGATACATACTTAGATTTAGGTGAAGACTATGGATTAGATAAGGTTACACATGCACATGCTTATGAAGGCCCAGCATTAACTATTAGTACATTAAATAAAAATTTAGATTTAAATATAACTGAATTTGTTACTGTTAATTTCGAAGTGGTTGCAGAGATAGTTGATATGATAGGCGGAATAGAAATTGATATTAAGGATTCAGAATTATCTCAAATGAATAAATACATTACAGACACATCAAAAAATACAGGAATGTCATCTAATAAATTAACTCATTCTGGTGTGCAAACATTAGATGGAGTACAGGCAGTAACATATTCAAGAATTAGAAAAACAGCAGGAGGAGATTATAAAAGAACAGAACGTATGAGGACAGTACTAACAGAAACATTTAGCAAAGTTAAGAAAATGAGTATATCAAATATAAATAAAATAGCAGATACGATGTTACCTAAAATACAAACAAATATAACTCAAAACGAGATACTATCACTTATTACTCAAGTTATGTCTTATAATGTACAAGGTAGTATAGGATGGCCATATGATACAAAAGGTAAGACAATGGATAGATGGTATGGAATTCCAGTTACACTAGAATCTAATGTAAAACAACTACATGAAGAAGTATTTGGACAGGTAGATTATAATCCTACAGATACAGTTAAGGAAATAAGTGAAAAGATAGTTAATAAGACTGGATATACTGCTGAATAAAAATAAAATCAATAATGTAATATAAAATCACTTTATTGACAATTTTAATTTATTAATGCTATAATCGCTATGCAAACAATTAATTATAAAAAGAATAAATGAAAATTTTGTATAAAAAATTTTAGATATTTTACTTACTATAAAACATATTAGAGGAATGATATATAAATGAAAAAATATTTGGATTTAATTAGAATAAAACATTGGATTAAAAATATTTTAATATTTATTCCAATAATTTCAGCTCGAATATTAGATTGTAATAATATATTACGTTGCTGTTTAGGATGGATTTCTTTTTGCTTTTTATCATCATTTATTTATATTATAAATGATTTGAAAGATTTAGAAAAAGATAAAATGCACTCACGAAAAAGAAACAGACCTTTGCCTAGTGGTAGAATTAAAAAGAATACTGCAACTGTTATTGCAATATTAATGATTTCTTGTTCACTAATAATTAATACAATAGTAAATGGTAATATAATTAATATTCCATTTTTTTGGTTATTAGGATATTTAATTATAAATATTTTATATAGTTTTGGGTTTAAAAATTTAATTATATGGGATGTAATGATTTTAGCAACCAGTTATATTATTAGAATTTATTATGGAGCAAGTTTAGTAGATGTTCAAGTATCAAATTGGTTATTTTTAACTGTATTAAATGCATCCTTATTTTTAGGATTAGGAAAGAGAAAGAAAGAAATGGAGCAAAAAGAAAATGTAAGAGAGGTTTTAAAAGAATATAATGCATCTTTTTTAGACAAATTTCAATATTTATGTTTAGCATTAACATTGGTATTTTATTCACTTTGGACTATTGAGCAAAATATAAAATATTTAATTATAACAATACCTATTATAACAATTATTTTTATGAAATATTGCTTGATGATTGAAAAAAGCGATGAAGGAGATCCTACAACTATTTTATATCAGGATAAATCATTGTTACTTCTATGTGGATTATATGGTATATTAATGTGTGGATTATTGGTATATTAACGTGAATATATATGATTTTGATAATACTATTTATGATGGAGATTCAAGTGTTGATTTTTTTAAATATTGTATAGGTAAAGATAAAAGATGTTTATTTATATTACCTAAATTTGCATTAATGAGTTTTTTATATTTTATTAAAATTGCTAATAAAGAGCAATTAAAATCATGTTTCTTTTCATTTATAAAATATTTTTCAGATATTGATAAAATGGCATTAAATTTTTGGAAGCATAAAAAATATAAATTAAAAGAATTTTACATTAAGTGTATGAATAAAAACGATATAATTGTAAGTGCATCACCTTACTTTCTATTGGAGTGTGTTGCGCAAAAATACGGAATTAAACTAATAGCAACAGAGATGAATAAAAAGACTGGGAAAATAAAGGGTAAAAATTGTCATGGAAATGAAAAGGTAAGAAGACTAAAAAAAGAAAATATATATGAATGTGAAGAATTTTACTCTGACTCTTTAAGTGATGAACCATTAAGTAAAATAGCAAAAAAAGCATACATAGTAAAAAAAGAGAAAATAATTCCTTGGGATGAATATAAAAAACAGTTTAAATAAAAAATATAATTTTATTAAAATATTAATTTATTTTAATTTCTAATAAATTAGTAAAAAGGAGAAAGTGATGATTGAAATAAAAAATAAAATAGCTAAATTGAAGAAAAATGTATTTTTTAATTATACCATATTATTTTCATTACTGGTATTATTCATGATATCGATCTTTGCTAAGTATGGAAAATGGTTTATTATTAATGGTTCAAATAACGATGGATTACATCAGAGTGTAGTTAATTTATATTATTTTCGAGAAATCTTATTAAGATTAATAAAAACAGGAGTCTTGTCTAATTTTACATGGTATATAGCAAATGGTATGGATTTATATAGTAATTTTGCATATTTTATTAGTGGTGATATTTTTTCATACTTATCAGTATTAGTTCGCACAAAAGATGTGGACATCTTATATAGCATTTTAGTTGTAATTAGGTTATATTTTGTAGGAATTACATTTTTATGTTATATGAAGTATAAAAAAATAAATAGCAAATATTCTTTAATAGGGGCTTTAATATATACTTTTTCAACATATGTTTTCTATGGTAGTAAGCATCCGTATTTTATTAATCCTGTTATTTTATTTCCACTAGTAATGATTGGAATTGAAAAGATAATAAAAGAAAATAAAACAATATTTTATACAATAATAATTGCGGTTACGTTTCTTGCTAATTTTTATTTTGCATATCCAACTACACTAATTACTGCAATATATGGAATATTATTAGCAATACATACATATAAAAAAGATGGATTTAAAAAAATAATAAGAGTTTTACTAAAAACATTATTATATAGTATAATTGGTATTATGATTTCAGCAGTTATTTTATTACCAGCAGGTATATCATATTTTAGTTCAGAAAGAACAAATGATACAAATATTTATACTTACTCTATATCATATTATCGTCAAATAATGAATGCCTTTTTAACAGTAGATGATATTGGCAATTGGTCTTTAGTCGGAACTCAATCAATAATTTTAATAACTGTGCCACTATTTATTTTAAAGAAAAGGAAAGAATATAGCCCTATAATTATTCTGTTATTTATATTATTTTTACCACTTTTAATTGGTCCGATAGGTTCAATATTTATGGGATTTAATTTCCCCAATAATAGATGGTCATATGTATTCTCTTTTATATTTGCATTTATGACAACAATCGTTCTAAATGATGAATACAATATTGGCAAAAAGGAATTAATGATAATTTTAATAGGTTTTGTAACTTTTTTAGGAATTGATATTATTTTTGAAAAAAGTTTAGATAATTATACTATTATTCAAATAATGCTATTATTTATATGGCTAGTAGTGTTGTGTTCCAAAGATCATATAAAAAATATATCTAAAAGGGTAAATATATATATATTATGTTTAATAGCATTGGTGATATTTGGAATTGGGGCATCAATAAAATATTTATACGATATAGAAGGAAAAAATTATGTTTCTAGCTTTTCAAATTATGAAGAACTAAATTCTTTACGTGATACAGCTAACAATACTATACCGGACCTTAATAAAGGAGTTAATTATATAAAAAATAAAGATAGCGGATTTTATAAAATAATTAGATTTCCTTATTTTTATGAAAATGTTGCATTATTAATGCACTTTAATACCTTGGGTCATTATTATTCAATAACACCAAATAATTATGCGGAACTTAATTTAGATTTATCAGATTTACAATATTATACAAATCATGGTCGAGGGGAATTTGATTACCGTACTAAGATAACAACATTATTAGGTGTAAAATACTTAATAAACTACAATAAAAATAATGTACCATATGGATACTCAAAATTGGAAGATTATAATGGTAAGTCAGAAATTTATCAAAACAATTATTATTTACCATTTGGAGTGCTTTATAACAGTTATATAACTGAAGAAGAATATAATAGGTATTCAGCACTTGAAAAAGAGAGCAGCTTAATGAAAACTGTTGCTTTAGAAAATGATAATATTACTGATAATTATAAGCACAATGAGTTTGATTATTCTAATTCTATAAAAGAAGTTGATTATAAAATAATAAATGATAATAAGATTATTAAAGATTTAAATAATATAGTTATAAAAAATAGTAAAAATAATACTTTTGAAATAGAAATAGGTAAAGTGAAAAATAGTGAGATATATATTTCGTTTGAAAACTTTCAATATGAACCATTTGATAAGCAGGAGATGATAGATTTACAAGTTAATAAGGAATCTACTTTATTGGATATGGCACAGGCAGAAAAAAAATATAAATGGTATCAGCCAAAAACTGCTTATAATATAACAGTTAAATATAATAATATTTCTAAAACTAGAGTTATGAAAAATAAATCTTCAGCATATTACATGGATTTAGATGATTTTCTATTTAATTTAGGATATTATGATGAAACATCAGGTACAATAAAAATAACATTATCTAAACAAGGAAATTATAGTTTTGACGATATAAAAGTTTATGCTGTATCAATGGATGATTATGAAGAGGATATAAATAATTTAAGAAAATCTAATTTTGAAGCAACAGAATGGGATAATGGATATTTAAAAGGAAAAGTAAATGCTGAAACAGATGGAATATTACAATTTCAAACAATGTATAATGACGGATGGAAAGTATATGTAGACGGAAAGGAAGTAGAGACGTTAAAATCAAATAAATATTTTTTAGGAATAGAGATCGATTCAGGAGAACATGAAATATACATGAAATATAGTACACCATATCTAAAAGAAGGATTAGTAATATCATTTGTGGGAATTGGTATATTCACAACTCTCTGTATATACAATAAGAAAAAGAAAAAGATTGTCTAAAATTTATAATATATACAACAAAAATAGAACAGGTATCTATCTGTTCTATTTTTGTTGTATATAATCTTATAGAATGCTTTAGTTAGCCAATTGAACTAGAAGGACACTTGACATTATAAAAAACAAATATTTTACAATGGAAAAAAATATTACTAAAAAATAATGTTATATCTAAATTATACTGTAATAAAATAGAAAAACAGGGATTATACAGATTGAGCTTTTGAAGATATTAAACATATTAGTAAAGATGAATTTGAATTTTAATATTCCAAAGAATTACAATCTGATTTAGATTATAAAAAATGGGGAAAATTTGAGAGTGTTATAGAAAAACAATAGAATTATATAAAATTAGCAAATTTGAACTTCTTGCCGAACATCGCCTAAAAAACAGCAAGAATATTAGAGACTATCAATTAACTAGATATGATTATTATTTAATAGCATAAAATGGCAATTTTAAAAAAGAAGTAATTTTTTGAAATACATATTTACTGGAAAAGTGTTTTCATTTATAAAAAAATGTTATAAAATAAACAAAGGAAAATAGATATGTATAAGAGGAGTAATATGGATAATAAAAAAATAACTGTTAATAAAATATTAGAAATTTGTAATCGGGGAATTGCTATTAGGAAATAAGAATTTAGAAGTAACTTCATACTCTAAAGATAGTAGAGATATTAAAAATGGAGATATGTATCTTGGAATAAAGGGAGAAAGAGTAGATGGTAATGATTATATAGAAATGGCTTTTGAAAATGGAGCTATGGGATGTATAACAGATAAGAATTTAAACCAAGAGATTCTAAAAAAATTTGCAAATAAAGTAATTATAAAAGTAGAAGACACAATAAAAGCAATTCAGAAAATAGCAAAATATAAAAGAAGTATGTATGACATACCTGTAATTGCTGTAACTGGAAGCGTGCGGAAAAACAAGTACAAAAGATATAATTGCCAATGTGCTAGCACAAAAATTTAATGTTTTGAAAACAGAAGGAAATTTAAATAACCATATAGGATTACCATTAACATTATTAAAATTAAGAGATCATACAGCTGTTGTAGTTGAAATGGGAATGAATCATTTTGGAGAAATTAGTACATTAACAGATATTGCAAAACCAACCGGATGTGTAATAACAAATATTGGAACATCACATATAGGAAATCTTGGGTCAAGAGAAAATATTTTGAAAGCAAAATTAGAAATACTTGAAGGATTAGATAAAGAAGGGTTTGTTTTAATAAATAATGATAATGATTTACTAAATAATTGGGCTAAAAAAGAAAATAAGCATAAAGTATACACATATGGTATAGAGAATAATAGTACATATAATGTAACAAATATAATACAGTCACAAAGCAATAGTAAATTTGAGATTAATGGAATAAAAACTGAGGTTTTAATAGGGGGAAAGCACTTTATATATAATGCTGCTTGTGCATTTGCCATAGGAGATATATTGGGAATAGAAAAAAATAGGATTATTAAAGGAATTTCAGAATTTAAATTAACATCAAAAAGAATGGATATTAAAATAATAAAAGATAATATAAAAGTTATAAATGACAGTTATAATGCAAGTTATGACTCAATGAAGGCTGCATTGGAAGTAATGCAAAAGATTGAGGCACAAAGGAAGATTGCTGTTTTAGGAAATATGTTAGAACTTGGAGAATATACAAAAGAATTACATGAAAAAGTTGGAGATGAAGTTGTAAAAAATAAAATAGATGTTTTAATTACAATTGGAGAATATGCAAAAGAAATTGCGAATAAGGCGGAAAGATTAGGAATGAAAAATATATTTAAGTTTGAAGATATAGATAATGCGATTGAATTTATAAGAGAGAATATACAAAGTGGAGATTTAATTTTATTAAAAGCTTCAAATTCTATGAATTTTAGTAGAATTCTGGATGAAATTAGCTAGGAGGGTTTTTATGAGTAAAATAAAAGTAGGGGTTATATTTGGTGGAATGTCTACAGAACATGATGTTTCAATAGTTTCAGGAACATCAGTTGCAAAGAATTTATACATAAATAAATATAATGTTTTTCCAATTTATATAGATTCTGATGGTAAATGGTATAAATGCATAGATATATCTAAAAAATATCAAGTTGGAGATAGCATAGAAAATATTGAAATAATTGACAATATAATAGAGTATTTAAAAAAATTAGATGTTATATTTCCTGTATTACATGGATTGTATGGCGAAGATGGAACAATACAAGGATTATTTGAGTTATTGAAAATACCATATGTTGGTTGTAAAGTTTTGGGATCAAGTGTAGCTATGGATAAAGTATATGCAAAAATAGTATTTGATAAAGCAAAAATAAAACAAGCAAATTATGAATATATAAGAAAAGATAATAGTGAATACATATATGTAGATAGTGAATTTAATGAAAAAAGATACAAATTAAAAGATATTTGCAAAGAAATAGAAAAAAATTTAAAATTTCCTTTGTTTGTAAAACCTTCAAATTCAGGTTCATCAGTTGGTATAAATAAAGCAAACAATATAGAAGAATTAGAAGACTATATAGAATATGCGTCTAAATATGATAAAAAAATACTAATTGAGGAAAATATTATTGGAAAAGAGATAGAATGCTCAGTTTTAGGAAATGAGGATGTAATAGCCTCTTGCCTAGGAGAAATTACACCTGCTGAGAACTTTTATACATTTGATGCAAAATATAAAAATGTTGAATCGAAACTAACAATACCGGCAAATATTAATGATGAATTGTCAAACAAAGTAAGAAATACAGCAATAAAAGCATTTAAAGCAATTGATGGAAAAGGATTTGCAAGAGTTGATTTCTTTGTAAATGAAGAAACAAATGATATATACATAAATGAAATAAATACTTTACCTGGTTTTACGGAGATTAGTATGTATCCTAAGTTGTGGAAACAAAGTGGATTAGAATATTCTGACTTACTTGATAAATTGATAAATTTAGCATTATAAAATGAGAGATACATCTCGCACTATGAGGAGTATTATGGATGCTTCTCAAATTGAATAAAAAGGGGAAAATTATGGAATTAGAAGAAATACAAAAATATATAAAAAAACAACTATCAGAAAAAAGATATTACCATAGTGTATGTGTAATGGAACGTTCGAGAGAACTTGCTAAGAAGTATGGAGCAGATATTAAAATAGCAGAAAAGATAGGAATTGCACACGATGTGGCAAAAGAGATGAGTGAAGAAGAAAAGTTGAAATATGTAAAAGACAATAATATTAAAATTGATGATACAGAAAGAAAAAATACTTCTCTCCTTCACGCAAAAATAGGTAAAGATATAGCGATAAAACAATTTGGCTTTTCTGAGAACATGGGACAAGCAATAGCAAACCATACAACAGGTAATAAAGATATGGATATTTATTCTAAAATATTATTCATAGCAGACAGAACAAGCAGAGATAGAAAATTTGAGGATTTAGAATACTTAAATGAAATAACAAATAAAAGCATAGATGAAGCAGTTCTATATATACTAGACAAAAAAATTGAATTACAAATAAAAAAGAAAGCACCAATACATATTAATGGGATAATAGCAAGAAATTATATGTTGGAGGAAATGATATGAGATTTATACATATGGCAGATATTCATTTTGATAGTCCTTTTACAGTATTAACAGATAAAAGGGATTTCGGGACAAAAAGGAGACTTGAGCAAAGGGAAGCATTTAGAAAAGCAATTGAATATATATCTAAAGAAGAAATCCCCTATTTGTTTATTGTAGGGGATTTATATGACCAAAATTATGTAAGAGAAAGTACAATAGAATATATTAATAACTTATTTAAAACTATACCTAATACTAAAATATTTATTTCACCAGGTAATCATGATCCATTTTTAAAAAACTCTTTTTATAATATTTTTAATTGGAATAGTAATGTAATAATATTTAATGATGAAATAAAAAGAATAGAATTAGAAGATGCAGATATTTATGGATACGGTTTTTCTGATTTTTATTGTTCTAATTCAAAAGTGGAAGAAATTGAAATAAAAAATAAAGAAAAAATAAATATTTTATTAGTACATGGCGCATTAGATTCAAGTAAAAATATTGATATTAAATATAATCCTATTAGTTCAAATAAATTAAAGAAAATAGGATTTGATTATGTAGCACTTGGACACATACATAAAAAAACAGACGAAAATAAATATAATTTTATTTATCCAGGATCTATGATTTCATTTGGATTTGATGAATTAGGTGAACATGGAATGTTAGATATAATAATAAATAAAAATAATTTAAAAAAAGAAATTAATGAAAATGAAATAAATAATTATTTAAATGAAGAAAAAATAAATAAAAATTATTTAAATGAAGAAAAAATAAATAAAAATAAATTAAATAATTATTTAAATGAAGAAAAAATAAATAAAAATAATTTAAATAATTATTTAAATAATGAAAAAATTAATAAAAATAAAATAAAAATAAATTTTATTAAATTAGATGATAGAATTTTTGAAGAAAAAAATATAAATATTTCTGAAATTAATTCACAAGAAGAATTAATTGAAAAAATAAATTCTATAAAAATAAATAAAAATAATTTTGTAAAAATAATATTAATTGGAAGTAGAAATATAGAAATAAACAAGAATGAAATATGTAAACTAATCACAAATGAAAACATTTTAAAGATAGAAGATAAAACAGAGACAAAATACAATTTTGACCAAATAGCAAAACAAAACAATTTAAAAGGTATATTTGTAAAAAGAATGTTGGACAAGATAGATCAGGAAAACTACGATGAAGAGATATTAAAAAAAGCGATTGAGATAGGTTTAAAATTATTTGAATAAAAAGTAAAAAAATGGTAATAAAACATCGAAATTTATCCTGTGGATAACTTTAATAAAACATGGGAAATAATAGGTATACGAGCTATATTTCTTACAAAAACAACAAAACAGAAAAAATGAAAAAACGACAAAAAAACGCCCATAATATTATGTAAACTGCATTAAATTACACATATACAATCAGAAGGATTGATTTGTGATTGTTGCTGGATAAAATGAAAGTTAAAGTTGAATTGAAATAATGTTGAACAGAAGAATAAAATTATAAGAGCACGCTAAATATTATGTAAATATATGAAACTACGCACATTATGTAAAATAAAAACTGCGTTAATAAAATTTTAAAAAATTTACATATTGACAAATCAAAAAAGAATAAATTTAAAAAATAATAAACAGTAGAATAAAAAACAAAAAAAATAGATAAATAAAAAATAAATAAATTATAAATTAAAATAAATTAGAAATAAAAAATAAATAAAAAATAAATAAAAAATAAATAAAAAATAAATAAAAAATAAATAAAAAATAAATAAAAAATAAATAAATAATAAATAAAAAATTTAGAGGTGATTTTTTGAAAATAAATTATTTAAAAATAAATGAATTTGGAAAGTTAAAAAATAAAGAAATAAAATTAAAAAATAATATAAATTTAATATATGGAAAAAATGAAGCTGGAAAAACAACATTATTAAAATTTATTTCTTCTATGTTTTATGGAGTATCAAAAAATAAAAATGGAAAAGAGATATCTGATTTTGATAAATATAAGCCATGGAAGGGTGAGGATTTTTCAGGGAAAATACAATATGAATTAGATAATAAAGAAAAATATGAGGTGTTTAGAGAATTTTCAAAAAAGAATCCTAAAATATATAATGATAAGTTAGAAGATATTTCTAAAAATTTTAATATTGATAAAACAAAGGGAAATCAATTCTTTTATGATCAAACTAAAATAGATGAGATATTATTTTTATCAACTAATTTGGTAGAGCAAAACAATGTTGTATTAGATAATAACAGTCAAAATATATTAACACAAAAAATAGCAAATATATTATCATCTGGCGAAGATAATATTTCGTATAAAAAAGTAATGAATAATTTATCTAAAAAATTATTAGAAGAGGTAGGCACAGAAAGAAGTGTAGATAGACCACTTAATAAAGCAATGGATGAATTAAAAGAATTAAAAAATTTAATGGAAGAATTAAATAATAGTAAAGAAAAAAATAATGAATTAAAAATAAAGAAGGAAGAAATAAGTGAAGAATTAAATAATATTGAAAAAGAAATAGAAATTTTAAAAGAAATAAAATTAATTAAAGAAAATGAAGAAAAAGAAAATGAAAAAATAAATATTAATAATAATATAAAAAATGAATTTAATGAAAAAATAAATAATTTAAAAAATAAAATAAATATTAATAATAAAAATGAAAATAAAAAAATAAAAGAAAATAAATTAAATATATTTAATATTATTTTTCTTGTTTTATTAATTGTATTAAATATATTAATTAATTTTATTGAATTATCTAATTATTTTCAAAATAGTATAATTTTTGTAACGGTAGTATATTTATTAATAAATTTAATAATTTATTTTAATTTAAAAATAAAAAATAAAAAAATAAATAAAAAAGAAAATATTGAAAAAATAAAAATTGAAAAGGAAATAGAAATTTTAGAAGAAAATAAAAAAAATAAAGAACAAGAAATAGAAAAATTAAAAAAAGATTTAATAGAAAATAATAATACAAAATTAAAAGAAATAAAAAATAAATACAGAGATGTAATTAATGAAAAAGATTTAATTAATTTATTTAATCAAAATTTAAATAAATTGAATCATGACTTAGAGTATATGAATAAAACATATAATAATAAAAGAATAGAATTAAATAGTATTAATATAGAAGAAAAAAACAGTAATGAAAAATTAGATAAAAAAATAGAATATGAAGAAAGAATAAAATATTTAGAAGAAAAAATAAAAGAATTACATAGTTTGGAAATGAGTATAAATATTGCAAAAGAAACATTAGAGGAAGCATATGATGAAATTAAAAATAATATAACACCTAAATTCACAAAAAATTTATCATTATTAATAGAAAAGATTTCTAATGGGAAATATAAAAATGCAAATTTTGATGCTGATAAAGGTCTTATCATAGAGAAAGAAGATGGAGAATATATTAATTGTAGTAATTTAAGTTTAGGAACAATAGATCAATTGTATTTAGCACTTAGATTGTCATCAATGAATGAAATTTCTGAAGAAAAAATGCCAATTATACTTGATGAGGCATTTGCATATTTTGATAATCAAAGATTAGAAAATATTTTAAATTTTATTTCTAATAATTATAACGATAATCAGGTAATTATATTTACTTGTTCAAATCGAGAGAAGGAAATTTTAGATAAATTAAATATTGATTATAATTTGATTAACTTATAAATTGTTTTTTGCAATTTATCGAAAATCCACTGGGAGCAAAAATTGGAATTTATAAATTTTTGCTCCCAGCGGATTTTTGATGTATTTATATTTTATCATATATCACCATTGAAAATTATTAAAATATCGTGTATAATAATTCATGTTAATTTAATTAAAGAGGAGATGTATAATGTTTCAAAAATTAGATGACGTAGAAAAACGATATGATGAATTAAATAAAAAAATAAGCGATCCAGAAATTATTGCTAAACAAAGTGAATGGCAAAAATTAATGAAAGAGCATGCACTAATTTCTGATGTTGCAGAAAAATATAAGGAATATAAAAAAATAAAAGCGGATATGCAAGAAGCAAAAGCAATGCTAGAGGATAAGGAATTAAAAGAATTAGCTGAATTAGAATATCAAGAAGCAAAAGAAAAATTACCAAAAATAGAAGAAGAATTAAAAATACTTCTAATACCAAAGGATCCAGATGATGATAAAAATATAATATGCGAAATAAGAGCAGGAGCAGGAGGAGAAGAAGCAGCACTATTTGCTGGTACATTATTTAGAATGTATTCAATGTATGCTGAAAATAGGCATTGGAAAATAGATGTGCTTAATGAAAATGAAACAGGACTTGGTGGATATAAAGAAATAACATTTATGGTTACGGGTAAGGGGGCATACAGCAGATTAAAATTTGAAAGTGGAGTACACAGAGTACAAAGAGTTCCAGATACAGAAAGTAGTGGAAGAATCCATACATCTACAGCAACTGTTGCGGTTTTACCAGTAGTAGAAGATGTAGAAATAGAAATAAATCCATCGGATGTAAGAATGGAAGTATTTAGAGCATCAGGTGCTGGTCGGACAGCATGTTAATAAAACATCTTCTGCAGTAAGATTAATACATGAACCTACAGGGATAGTTGCTGAATGTCAGACTGAAAGATCACAACTTCAAAATAGAGAATATGCAATGAGGTTATTAAAATCTAGAATATATGAACAAGAGAAAGCAAAACAAGATGCAGAACTTGCAAATGAAAGAAAGTCTCAAGTAGGTACTGGAGATAGAAGTGAAAAAATAAGAACATATAACTATCCTCAGGGAAGAATTACAGACCACAGAATTGGAATGAGTATATATCAAATGGAGAATTTTTTGAATGGAGACTTAGATGAAATGATTGATAATCTAATTGCAGCAGACAGAGCAGAAAAACTAAAGGGAGACAACTCATAAAATGAGGGACATACCGCGAAATATAAGGAATACTTATAAAAAAGGTGTGTCCCTCAAACTTTGTAATTTCCAATTTAGTAGATATAACTACAAAGCAGGTAGCCGTAGTGACATATTGTTACATGGCTACCTTTTATTACAAAAAGATGACAAAAAGATGACAAAATTATAACATTTCTCTTGACAATTGACTTTAAATGTAATATTCTTATAGCAAGCGAAAAATAGAATTAAAACGGAGGAATTTGTCTTGGCTATAGGAGATATGATTGTAGGTATTGACATAGGAACATCTAAAGTAAATGTAGTTATTGGCGAAGTTAATAATTTTAATCAAGTAGAAATTATTGCCACAAGCGAATGCAAATGCTTTGGAATGAAAAAGTCAAAAATTATAGATGAAGAAGAAATATCATCAGCCATTTCTAAAGCTATTCAAGAGGCTGAAGAATACGCTAATATAAAAATTCATTCTGCATATGTTACAATACCTGGGAAATATATAACAATCGTACAAAATAGTATTGTAAAAGAAGCAAAAGATAAATATGCTGGAATATCAACTAAAGATGTAACTTCAGCAATTATGCAAGTAAGAGATATCGATATACCAGATGATAAGGTCCTAATAGATATAATAGCTAACGAATTTTATTTAGAAAATGGCAAAGTTATAGATGATCCAGTGGGTAGTTTGAACTCATCTTTTACAGTAAAAGGACAAGTTATTCTTGCAGATAAAGATTATATAAGACAATTAACAAGTATATTTAGGAAGTCTAATATAGAAATAGATGGAATTGTAGCAAATGTTCTTGCAGAAAGAGGTCTTATTTTAGATAAAAATGAATTAAAAGATAATATTATGATATTAGATATAGGTGCTGGAAATACTGATATAGGCGTGTTCGAAGGAGAATCTTTTGTATATACTAATACAATACCACTTGGTGGAGATAATATAACATCTGATATAGCTTATGTATTCAACATTAGTGAAGATGAAGCAGACAGATTAAAAAAACAATATGGTTTAGCGCTTAAGTCTTTCATAGATAATGATACAGATATAATTTTGAATACATATAAGGGAGAAGAAAGAACTAAAACTATAAAAAGTTCAGAGTTAATAGATGTTATTGAGGCAAGAGTAGAAGAGATTTTTTCATTAGTAAATAAAGATATATCTAATGAAGGAATAAAATCTAGTATTAATAATGTTATTTTAACCGGACAAGGAATAACAAATATAAATAAAAGCGATGTTGCAGGAAAAATAAATTTAAATATACCAGTAAAAATATCAACAGGAAGATTAATTAGTACAATAAAACCAAATTATAGATCAAGTTATGCATTAGTAAAATATGTAGCATCAAGACCATATACAAAAACCGTTTCTAGTAAAATTGATGTACGAACAGAAGAAAACATGTTTAGGACAATATTAGAAAGAGTAAAAGAATTTTTCTATTCGTAAATATATTTAAGTTTATTATTAGGAAGATTAATTCTAAATACAATTGATATACGTTTTAAATTTTAAAAAATATATGGAATAATAATAGGTGGTATAACAATGAAATACTAACTTCAAAATTCCAAATTCAATAATTAAGGAGGATTAAGCAATATGATTGAAACAGAATACGAAGAAAATAATAATTACATGATGGATGGAACAGCAACTATAAAAGTAATCGGTGTTGGAGGAGCAGGAAATAATGCTGTTAATAGAATGATAGAAGCAGGAATAAAAAATGTTGAATTCATAGCAGTTAACACTGATAGACAAGCTCTTCAATTATCAAAAGCAAATGCAAAAATTCAAATAGGAGAAAAATTAACAAGAGGATTAGGTGCAGGAGCAAATCCAGATATTGGTATGCAAGCAGCAGAGGAAAGTAAAGCAGAAATAGCAGAAGCTTTAAGAGGAGCAGATATGGTGTTCGTTACAGCCGGAATGGGTGGAGGAACAGGAACAGGTGCAGCTCCAATAGTTGCAGCAGCAGCAAAAGAACTTCGGAATTTTGACAATAGGTGTTGTTACAAAACCATTTACTTTTGAAGGAAAGAAAAGATTAAATCAAGCTGAAAAAGGAATTACAAATTTAAAAAGTAAAGTAGATACTTTAGTTGTTATACCAAATGATAAATTATTACAGATTATAGATAGAAGAACATCAATAGTAGAAGCTTTTAAAATGGCTGACGATGTATTAAGACAAGGTGTTCAAGGTATATCAGATTTAATTTCTGTACCTGGATTAATAAACTTAGACTTTGCAGATGTAAAAACTGTAATGTTAAATACAGGAATGGCACATATGGGAGTTGGTAGAGCAAGCGGTGAAAATAGAGCAGAAGATGCAGCAAAACAAGCAATCCAAAGTCCATTACTAGAGACATCAATTGAGGGAGCAAGAGGAGTAATTATTAATATAACTGGAGGAAATGAATTAGGTTTACAAGAAGCTAATACAGCAGCAGAACTTATTCAAAGAAGTGTAGATCCAGAAGCAAATATTATATTTGGTGTTGTAACTGATGAGACATTAGGAGATGAAATAACAATTACTGTTATAGCTACTGGATTTGAAAAAGAAGATTCAACAATATCAAGTTTAGGTGTAGAAAATTTAGTAACAAGTACATGGAATAAAAAGATAAATTCTATACCAACACCAACAGATAATAAAGACACTCAAGATAATTTAGATGTTCCTTCTTTCTTAAGAAAAAAAGGAAATAAATAATATTAAATGTATTTAACTAAGATTACTTTTGAATATAGTGAAAATTACATGTAAATCACTATATTTGAGTAAAATAAAGTAGCAAGGACTCTGGTGTATATGAGAAAATTTTAAATATTACTAAAATAAAAGTCGATTTTTCCTATACATTAAAATTTAAAAGATAAATGAAAAAGAAATAATCTAATTTAGTAGATTATTTCTTTTTTTCGCGCTCAAGATGCGACACATTATTCATACAAGCTGTAGTAAAATAGTCAGTACCATTTACAAAGGGGTGACCTATTGACAATATATGTAGATATCATTTTTTTAGAAAACTTATTCATGAATTATATTATCTTATTTGCAACAGGGAAAATTGTTAAAGCTCCAATAAAAATAATTAGAACATTTATATCAAGCACAATAGGAAGTATTTATGCTATTATTTCGTACATGTCAATTCTGGAAATATATTCAAACATATTTTTAAAAATAGTATTATCAATATCAATGGTGTATATAGCATTTGATAATAAAAATTTGAAACAATTATTTAAGCAATTAATAATTTTTTATTTAACATCATTTACATTCGGTGGAGTTGCATTTGCATTTTTATATTTTATAAGCCCACAAAATATATTAATGGAGAAACGGTGTATTAATAGGAACATATCCAATAAAAATTATATTAATAGCTGGAATCGTTGGATTTATTATTATTACAACAGCATTTAAAAATATAAAAGGTAGATTAACTAAAAAGGATATGAATTGTAATATTAAAGTAAATATAAATTCAAAATTTACATACATAAAAGCTATTATTGATACAGGAAATTTTTTAAGAGAACCAATTACAAAAATACCAGTTATAGTAGTAGAAAAAGATGTACTTATACATATTATTCCAGATTATATATTGAATAATTTAGATAGAATCATAGGTGGCGATGATATTAATTTAGGAGAGTATATGAATAAAATAAGATTAATACCATTTACGTCACTAGGAAAAGAGAATGGAATATTATTAGGATTAAAAGCAGATAGCGTTTTGGTGGAACTGGAGGATAATACAATCAATATAGATAATGTAATTGTAGCAATTTACAATGGTAGTTTAAGCAAAAATGGTAAGTATAAAGCGTTGATAGGTTTGGATTTATTAGAAAATGACACTAACATTAGTAATGAATTAAGTGTTATTAAATGATTAAAAGTGAAGAGTATAAAGCTGTTTAAATGTTGAAGGGGGTATTTATGATGAATATATTACAAATTTTAAAATCTAAGATAAATACGATATATGTTAAGTATTTAACCGATGAGGAAATAGAAACTCTTCCAATACACTATATCGGAGGTAGTCAAACACTTCCACCGCCACTTGAAGCAAAAGAAGAAGAAATGCTTTTAGAAAGGCTAGCAAATCATGATATTGAAGCAAGACAAACATTAGTAGAAAGAAATTTAAGACTAGTAGTATATATTGCTAAAAAATTTGAAAATACTGGAGTTGGTATAGAAGATTTAATTTCAATTGGAACTATTGGACTTATGAAAGCAATTAATACTTTCAATAAAGGAAAAAATATTAAACTTGCAACATATGCATCAAGATGTATTGAAAATGAGATGTTAATGTACCTAAGGAGGAGTAATAAAATAAAAGGCGAAATTTCAATTGATGAGCCACTTAATCAAGATGGAGATGGAAATGAATTATTATTATCTGATATTCTTGGTACAGAACCAGATGTAACATCGAGAAGAATAGAAGATGAAGTAGATAAAGTTTTATTAAAAGCATCTATAGAAAAATTAAGTAATAGAGAAAAAAATATAATGGAATTAAGGTTCGGATTTATTAGTGGTACAGAAAAAACACAAAAAGAAGTAGCAGATATGCTTCGGAATTTCTCAAAGTTATATTTCTAGATTAGAGAAGAAAATAATGAATAAGATGAAAAAAGACATAATAAGCAAAACAGGATAACTCTTAAAACGAGGGACATACCTCGATCTATGAGGAATGCTTATATAACCGAGGTATGTCCCTCAAACCTTATAAAGGCATACCTCAATCTATGAGAAATACATCATATGCTGAGGTGTGTCCCTCAAACAGTAAAAAATTCTAATCAAAATATTCACTAATTTCTTGTAAATCTTTAAAATTTGTTTGCCTTAATACTTCATAAGCAAGTATTGCAACAGAATTAGACAAATTAAGTGAGCGCAGGGTTTTTCTCATAGGAATTCTAATAGCATTATCTATATATTTTTTTAACAAATCTTCGGGAAGACCTTTAGTTTCTTTACCAAACAAAAGAAATATATCATCTAAATTAGAATAATTTACATCTGAATAACAATGTTTTCCTTTTGTAGTTACAAAAAACATATTATTATTTTCTGGCTTATATTTATTAAGAAAATCATTTAGGGATTCATGTTGTTCGATTTCTAATTTATCCCAATAATCGAGTCCCGCTCTTTTTAAATATTTATCAGATATATCAAAACCTAATGGCTTTACAAGGTGTAGTTTAGCTCCTATTGCTGCACACGTTCTTGCAATATTTCCTGTGTTTTGTGGTATTTCTGGTTCAACAAGTACTATATTTAACATCATATTATACTCCTTTCATTTACGCTATTATATCATATGATATTAAATAAATGAATTGTTATTTGTGTAATTATAAATGTCAATAATTTAGGAAAATTTCACTAAAAAACAGGATTATTTTATTAGCAAAAATTTCACCTATGTATAAACTTGA
>CANPYN010000001.1 GCA_947588635.1 uncultured Clostridia bacterium | reverse complement strand
TTATATTTGAACCTTTATAACAAAAACCAAAGAAAAATAAGGAGGAAACATATGTTAAAACAAATGAAAGAAACAAACAACAAATCAATTGCAAACGCCGTAGGGGCAGGCCTTGTGTCTGCCCAAAAAGAAAAAACGATTAACAAATCTATTGCAAATGCTGTAGGGGTCGCGCCCCAGGGCGACCCACAAACAAAAAATATAAAGGGTAAACCAATTGCAAACGTTGTAGGGGCAGATTCCATATCTACCCACAAAAAAACAACAAACAATAATTTAACTGCAAACATTGTAGGGGCAGACGACCCTGTCTGCCCGAGCTTCGAAGAACCAACCCGAAACAAAAGATCTCCAAAGGACAACTCAAATCTAATCTCTAACTTCCAACCTCTAACCTCTGACCACAGAGGAATTACTCTAATAGCATTGGTAATCACAATAATAATAATGCTAATACTAGTAACAGTAACAATAACAGTAGCATTAAAAGGAGAATTATTTAACACAGCAAAACAAGCAAAAACAGAAACAGAAAACAAAATAAATGAAGAACAAAACTTAGCAAGTGGAAAAGTAGAAATAGACGGGAAATGGTATGATTCAATAGATGAATATGTAAAAGGTGGAGTAGTACCAACAGAAAGTGATTATGGGAAATATGTTAAATATGGTGTTGACTTAAATGGAGATGAAAATTACGAGAACGATTGGAAAGTATTCTATGTAGATGGAGAAGGACGTACATTTATAATCGCAGCAGACTATGTAAATGGGGATAAATGTAATGCATTACAAACAGCAGCAGAGACAAATTCAAAAATGACACATAATACAGGTGAATATGAATATTGTTATTATTGGGATAAAACTGATGTAACTGGTGATGAGCCAAAAGTAACATATCATTGCAATGATGGTCATAATAAAGATTTAAATAAGGATAAAGCACAATGTTCATATCCAGATATATTTATGGCAACAGGATACTATTGTTCAGACCACGTAGGAGAAGACGGAACCGGAGGAAACCCAAGTTCAAGATGTGCAAGCACATTATTATGTACAGAAAATTGGAAACCATTTGTTGATGCAAGTTATGGAGCAACATATGCAATAGGAGGACCAACGCTAGAGATGTGGGTAGCAAGTTGGAACAAGAGACACGGAAAAGATGCAGAAAGAGAGGATAATGGAATAACCTTATGTGCAAATGGAAATAATAATGAAGATAGATATACAGGATATAATATAGGAACAGATGAAGAACCTAGTGAATATATTTATTATTTAGCTGGTTGTGATGGTTATGACGATACATTATACTTCCCGCATCAAAGCGATTATAATGATTTAGATAATGACGGATCCGATGAAATTTGCTACGGCTACTGGCTCGCGTCGCCGTTCAATTACTACGGAAATGGTAACTTAACGGTTGTTAGAAATAACAGTAATCTGGGCTACGGTCAATATTACAGTTACGATTTTAACGAAAAAAGAGGTCTCCGCCCTCTAGTTTGCCTAGAATCTGGAGTCAAATTGGCAAAAACTGTAGAATCCTAGAGTTAAGCAGATTCTAAAAATTTTATCAAAACTGTTTGAACACGTGATGCGCGCACTGCTAGGGCTTGTGTCTGGCATGCGCTCGGGTTTTATAAAAATAAGTGATAAAAGAGGGTTCCTATTTTAGGACACCCTCTTTTACATTGAAGAATAAGAGCAGTCAAAAACCACTTACCCTGTTACTTAATATCCTCTTTTGGTGTTATATTTGTTTCTAGTAATTCTGGTTTTCTCATATATCTATAAAACGACTTTAATGCATTTGCATAATAGAAACCATCACATATCCTCTCATCTGCAACCCATTTTAGCGATATAGTCTTTTCTTCATGAATATTATCATCTTCATATATGTAGCTTTTTTTCTTTTTGCCCATAGATAAAAATATACCTGTTGTTCCGAAATTATATAAATGATGATAAATCCCATCAATTCCTAGTGAACCAACATTTGTTAAAAATGCACTTGTATGAAATGGGCTAGCTTCAATTATAAATTTTGGCATCATTCCATGTTTATCTAAAAACATCAAAATATTTACTATAAACTTAAATAACCAGTCAGGTACAAGTGATAAAAGTTTTGCAACTTTATCTGTACTATTTTCAGCTTCCAAATCTTTATTTGTTGTAATTATATTATCCAATTTTTCTTTTATATCAAATATATTTTCAGAACCAGTAAAATGAAATTTTAAAGTAGTTTCTTCTGATTCTTCTGACATTTCTTTTTTAATGGCAAGAGAAATTTGTATATCTTTTCTTGCATAGGTTCTGCCATCCATAATAAATCTATTTAAATAAGGCTTTTCTGCAAGTAATCTAACTAATGCAGCAAAAATTACATTCATGTAAGACAATTTAATGCCTTCTTGTTCTTTTTTTGAAATATATTCATCTAAGGTTTTAAGAGGCAGTTCCTGTGTATAGTAAACATGTGCATCAATTCTTTCTTTCATTACATGAGGTATAACTCTAAATATAGGTCCTAGTGTTTTTATTTTTCGTCCGTCAGATCTTAATCCAAACATGCTATTTCCTCCTTTAATATATTATATAATAGAAATAATAAACTTGGCAAGAAAAATAAAAATATATTGACAAATGACACTGTGTCACATATAATATATGACATAGCGTCATTTTGTTTATTGTATAGGAAAAATCAAAGATTTTTCTATACAACAAAGCTTCGCAAATATTCCACACAAAATTTTTTCAAAATTTTGGCGGACGAACAACGAGCGTGGGCTTTAAAATAAATTTAAATAGTCTGACATAAAAAAAGCCCACTGTTGTTCTCATAATATAAAGGAGATGAAAAAATTGCCAACAGATACTTTTGACAAGCTTTCGGAAGAGAAAAAATCAAAAATTATTTTGGCTGCGAAAAAAGAATTTGCAAGAGCGAGTTTAAAAGAAGCGTCCATAAAAAACATAGTAGAAAATGCTGGGATTGCAAGAGGTAGTTTTTACCAATATTTTGAAAGCAAAGAAGATTTATTGCAGTATATATTAAAAGAACGAGCTGAAGAAATGAATAGAAAACTGGAATATACATTAAAAATAACAAATGGAGATATATTTGAGGTCTTTATTTCTATATATGACTACATGATAAATGAGTGCATAAGTAAAGGTGAAGTAGATTTTTTTAAAAAGGTATTTGAAGAATTAAAAACCAGTCAGGATGATATATTTGTAATTGATTTAAAAAAATACAAACCTAAAAAGATAGAAGAATATTACGATAAAGTAGACAAAAGTAATCTAAAAATTGAAAACAAAGAAGAATTTAAACTCTTAGTTAGAATGTTACATGCAGTAACAAAAAAGGCAGTTGTATCAAGTTTTAAATATGAATTAAAACAAAAAGCAAGAGAGGATTATTTAAAACAATTAGAATATATTAAATATGGAGTCATGAACAAAGCGAAGTAGTTGCCCTTTGTTTTTGAATAAGAAAAAAGGAGGAGAAAATGCTTAAAATATTAAAATATTTAAGGAAAACATGGATATCAGTAGTAATGATATTTTTACTTTTATGTCTTCAAGCATGGACAGATTTAACACTTCCAGACTACACATCTAAAATTGTAAATACTGGAATACAAGCAGGTGGTATAGAATACATAGCACCACAAGTAATTAGAAAATCACAAATGGATAATTTACTTATATTTACTTCTGATTCTGACGAAATATTAAGTAATTATACTTTACTTTCGAAAAATAATTTATCTGAAAATGAATATGAAAAGATAAAAGAAGAATATCCTGCAATCGAAACTGAAGATTTATATCAACTAAACAAATTAAATAAAAAAGAAAAAGAAAGATTAGATGAAATTATCACAAAACCATTTATGGTAAGTTATTCTTTACAAAATGAGGAAACATCTAAACAAATAAAAGAGCAATTTATGCAAAATGCTGTAGGGATCGCACCCCAAGGCGACACGCAAATATTTAGCCAAATGTCTATAATAGATATCATAAAAAGCATGCCACAAGAACAAAAGGAACAAATATTAGATGAGATTAATAAAAAAATAGATAATAATTTTGGCATGATGCTAGAGCAAGCAGCAGTACAGGCAACAAAAGCAGAGTACACAGCAATTGGTGTAGATACAGATAAAATACAAAACAACTATATTCTAGTTACTGGACTTCAAATGATAGGAATAGCATTAATAAGTATGGGAGCAGCTGTAATAATTATGTTTTTATCTTCAAGGGTTGCAGCATATTTAGGAAGAACTTTGAGAGACAAAGTATTTAGAAAAGTTTTGCAATTTACAAGAAAAGAATTTTCAGAGTTTTCCACTGCATCTTTAATTACCCGTAATACAAATGATATACAACAGATTCAAATGTTAATTGCAATGTTATTTAGAACTGTTGTATATGCTCCAATTATGGGAGTAGGAGGTTTTTTACGTGTTTTAGCAAATAGTAACAATTCAATGGCGTGGGTTATTGGATTTGCTATTGTTTGTGTTATTGCAATAGTATTAGTTTTATTTATAATAGCAATTCCTAAATTTAAAAAATTGCAAGATTTAATTGATAAATTAAATTTAGTATCAAGAGAAATATTAACAGGTCTTCCAGTAATTAGAGCATTTAATACAGAAAAAAGAGAAGAAGAAAGATTTGATAAAGCAAATAAAGATTTGATGAATACAAATATATTTGTAAATAGAGCAATGAGTATAATGATGCCAGCTCTTATGTTTGTAATGAATGGAGTTATGCTTCTAATAATATGGGTAGGAGGTCATAAAGTAGATGAGGGAGTTTTGCAAGTAGGAAATATGATGGCATTTATACAATACACAATGCAAATTGTAATATCGTTCTTAATTATATCAATGATATCTATAATGCTTCCTCGTGCAGCAGTATCTGCAAAACGTATTAATGAAGTATTAGAAACAGAGCCTTCGATAAAAGACAAAGAACAAACAAAGAAATTTATAGAAGAAAAGAAAGGATATGTAGAATTTAAAAATGTTTCATTTAGATATCCTGATGCTGATACGGAAATTCTAGAAGATATAACATTTACTGCAAAACCAGGAGAAACAACGGCATTAATTGGTAGCACGGGAAGTGGTAAATCAACAGTTGTAAACTTAATACCACGTTTTTATGATGTAACAGGAGGAGAACTTTTAGTAGATGGTGTTAATGTAAAAGATGTTTCTCAAAAAGAGTTAAGAAAAAGAATAGGATTTGTACCACAAAAAGGTATATTATTTTCAGGTACTATTGAATCAAATATTAAATATGGAAATATAAATATGTCTGATGAACAAATGATTAAAGCAGCAGAAATTGCACAGGCAACTGATTTTATAGAAAGAAAAGAAAAAGGGTTTGCATCTGAAATATCACAAGGTGGAAACAATGTATCAGGAGGACAGAGACAGCGTTTATCAATAGCAAGAGCGTTAGCAGTGGATCCAGAAATTATAGTATTTGATGATAGCTTTTCAGCATTAGACTTTAAAACAGATAGTAAATTAAGAGAAGAATTAGCAAAACAAACTAAAGGAAAAACAGTTATAATTGTTGCTCAAAGGATAAGCACAATATTAAATGCAGACCAAATAATAGTATTAGATGAAGGAAAAATAGTAGGAAAAGGAACACATAAAGAGTTGATGAAAAATTGTAAAGAATACAAAGAGATAGCAATGTCACAGTTATCTAAGGATGAATTGGATTTATAATTAAAAGTGAATATATAAAAATTATTCATTTTTAACTATTCAATTTTCATTATTTAAAGGAGGAGGTAATTATGCCAGGACCAATGAGAGGAATAAGAGGTGCAACACCTAAACCTAAAAATTCAAAGAAAACAATAAAAAAATTAATTACAGACTATTTATCAAGATACAAATTAGCAATATCGATAGTTATAATATTTGCAATAGGAAGTACAATTTTTAATATAGTTGGACCAAAAATATTAGGTAATGCAACTACAGAAATTTTTAATGGACTTATTGGAAAATTATCTGGAGGAGCAGGGATAAATTTTGGAAAGATAGCCAATATTTTACTTACATTACTAGGATTTTATATAATTAGCGCATTATTTGGGTTAATACAAGGATTTACAATGACATCTGTTGCACAAAAATTAACATATAAATTACGTAATGATGTTGCTAAAAAATTAAATAAATTACCAATGAAATTTTTCGACAAAAGAACAAATGGAGAAGTATTATCTATAATAACTAATGATATAGATACATTATCTCAAAACCTTAATCAAAGCATAACTCAAATCATAACATCAATTTGTACATTAATAGGTATAATAATAATGATGCTATCAATAAGTTTTGTAATGACAATTGTTTCGTTTATTATATTGCCTTTATCAGTATTTATTGTGAAAATGGTAGTAAAAAAATCACAAAAATATTTTAAGAGACAACAAGAATATTTAGGTCATGTAAATGGTCAAGTAGAAGAAATATATGGAGGACACATTATTGTAAAAGCATTTAATGGAGAAGAAGCAGCAATAAAGGAATTTAAGAAAGCAAATAAAGAATTATATACATCTGGATGGAAATCACAATTTTTATCTGGACTAATGCATCCATTATTAATGTTTATCGGAAACTTAGGATATGTTGCTGTATCAGTATTAGGTGGATATTTAGCTGTGCAAGGAACAATAACAGTAGGAAATATACAAAGTTTTATACAATATAACAAAAGATTTACTCAACCAATTGAACAAATAGCACAAGTTTCTGCAATGTTACAGTCAATGATTGCAGCAGCAGAAAGAATATTTGAATTTTTAGAAGAGGAAGAAGAAGTAAAAGAAGCTGATACTAAAATTGATACAAGTAAATTAAAAGGAAATGTAGAATTTAAAAATGTAAAATTTGGATATGATGAAGATAAAATTATAATAAATGACTTTAGTAGCAAAATTAAAGAAGGACAAAAGATTGCTATAGTTGGACCAACTGGTGCTGGTAAAACTACAATGGTAAAACTACTAATGAGATTTTATGATGTAAATAGTGGTGAGATTTTGTTAGATGGGCATAATATAAAAGAATTCAAACGTGGGAACCTAAGAAAAATGTTTGGTATGGTATTACAAGATACATGGCTATTTAGTGGAACAGTAAAAGAAAATATCAAATATGGTAATCCAGAAGCAAGTGATAGCGAAGTTATAGAAGCAGCAAAAGCAGCACATGTTAATCACTTTATAAAAACACTTCCAAAAGGCTATAATTCTGTATTAAACGAAGAATCTAGCAATGTATCAGCAGGGCAAAAGCAATTACTAACAATTGCAAGAGTAATACTTGCAAATCCTAAGATTTTGATATTAGACGAAGCAACAAGTTCAATAGATACAAGAACAGAAATCCAAATTCAATCAGCAATGGATAACTTAATGAAAGGAAGAACAAGTTTTATAATAGCGCACAGATTATCTACAATAAAAAATGCAGACTTAATTTTAGTAATGAATCATGGAGATATAGTAGAACAAGGAACTCACGAAGAGCTACTTGCTAAAAATGGATTCTATGCAGATTTATATAATAGTCAGTTTGATGGGGAAGAAGCAAGTTAATTATAAAGAAAGTCTAAAATGACTTTCTTTTTTTATCTCTATATGTTAATATAATTAAAAAAGGAGAGTTACAAAAGAGGAGATAAACATGGATGATAATTATCCAAAAGCGTATAAAGAAGTAATCGAAATATTAAAATATGTTCCAGAAGAAAGTATAGAAAAAATACCATCAGCGATGATAGGAATGTTTCAAAGTAAAATGGACAAAAACCATAAATTTAAAGTAGATGTAAATAAGAGCTTTGAGGAACAAAACTTATTAGAAGAAACAAAAAGTATTTTTGCAAATATTTTTAGAGATTATTGGGCTACACCTTATCAAAGAGAAAGAATTAAGGAAAAAGAAAAATCTGACAGAGCATTATCAGAAAAAGAAAAGAGAGAAAAATATAATTCTAATGAAATATTTAAGAAAACAAATATAGATAATAAATTGAGTGACGAAGAAGTTAATAATACTTTACCTATTGAAATAGAGAAAGAAACGTTATACAAAAAGCTAATAAGATTCTTAAAGAAAATGCTTCATATAGAGTAGAGAAATAAGGAGTAAAATATGGTAAAAGAACAAATTGAGGAAATTGTTCATAATCGAATAAAAGAATGTAGAAGTATTTTAGATTTAAAAAGGATATTATTTAAAATATCACAAGAAGAGTATGGAGAAAAAACTACAACTGGTATAAGAAAAGAAGTCAAAGATGCTGTAACTATTAAACACTTAATTGAATTAGGTAATAATTTTTCAACTTCGAAAGAAAAAATGGAATTAATAAGATTATTAGAGCCAGAAAATTTTAGTTATGAAGATGCAGAGAAAATATTTGAGGGAAATGATTTACTACAAGCAATAAAAAAATTTGGAATTAAAGTTTCTAAAGAAAATTTACAAGAACTGTACAAGGAAACTAATAATGAGAATAAGAAATTTATACAAACATTATTAGATATGGAAATCACAGATAAAGAAACTGTAACAGAAATAGTGTTAGAAAATATAGAAAATGAAAAGGTAATAGATTATATAAAAAATAACAGTTTAACATTATCTAAAAAACAACTTGATGATTTGCAAACGAGATTTAATGATGTGGAAATAAGCAAAGAGAATAAGCAATTTCTTAACACAATATCAGATTTATCAACAAAAAATGATGAACTTGCAACAACAGTTAATTATCAAATAATTGGGAAGAGATATGAAATCTTAGATAAATATTTATCTATATTAACATGTCACCCAGAATTACAAGATAAAATACTGTCATTAACTGATAAAAAATTAGAAACTTTTTCAACTTGCTTAGATTCATATTCGCAAAAAACACAAGACTGGATGCCAGTTTTGGTGAAAATGTTAGATAATATAGGACAATATTCAGAATTAATAGAGCATAATTTAGAAAATTCAGAATTACAGAATGAAAATAAAATACAATTATTAACTAAATTAATATCAGAACCAAATTATTTCAAAATTGATAATATAGATGAATATTTAAATAAAAAGGAAGATATTTGTAAATTAATATTAAATAATCCAAATAGCAAAGAATTACAGCAATATGAATTAATATATTCAATGACTGAGCAAGACAGAATAAGATTTGCAGTATTAGAGAAAAATTATGGGTTAAGTTTAGAACAATCAAAAGAGTTAATTAGAAAATTTGGGGATGATATAAATTCAATAAATGAATTAGGAAACAAAGCTGAATATTATAAAGGACTGATTAATAGTATAAAGTTTATATGTGATGAAAAAAATATTGACAAAGTTTCAGAAGTTATATTTAATTCAACAGATAAATCTTTAAATGCTAATATGATAGAAAGAGAAATAAAAGATATATATGATAGAGACTACGTAAATCAGTTATATAAACCGCAAGAAGAGGATTTAGAAAGAGAAGAAGATGGAATAAAAATATACAAAGCTGGGAAAATCACAAATGGAAAATTTTTAATGGAAACACATTCACCAGGAGCAGTATATGCAGATGAGGATTTAAAAAATGGAGATTTTAAAAAAGCATGGAATAAACAAAAAGTAAAATCTCAGGCATTTTGTACAGTTACTAGCAGACAGGATATGCTTATTGCAATAAATACTCCTTTTTTAGAATATGGATTTTATGATTTTGAAGAGGGCTCATTAAGAGCATCAGGTTATGAAGATATATCTTCTGATGCAACAATGCCTATAATATTTGCAGATGATGATGAAAAATATTGCAGTGCTAATGTTAAAATAAATAAAACAAGAAATATAAACGAAAACGATAGAAGTAGAACTTTAGCAGATGGAACTAGAAAACAGCCAGATTATATCAAATTCAGAAAAACTAGATTTATGCCTCCTCAAATGGCAGAAAAAATATGGGACAATTCAAAAAAAGCAGCAAAACAATTTGGAATACCAATAGTAATTGTTGATCAAGACGAATGTACAATGAGAGAAAATGCTGAAATACAAGATATGTTGCAAGAATTAAAACAAAATAAAAATCCAGATCTTATAGAGCAAATAATTGTCAAATTTGAGAACAATAGAATAGGGAATGATTTTGGAAAACAAAACGGAAAACCAATTAACACAGATTTTGAAATAAATGCGGCTCCAGGAGAAACATCTACAATAACAAGAAATGAAATGTTACAAGATATAATTACAGTAATTAATGAATGCAAGGATTTAGAGAAGAAAGAAGAATTATATAAATCATTAAATGTAACAATCGAATATGAGGTAAAAAAGTTTAAAAAACCCCGGTGCGAAAGTTTTAAATGATAGAGGAATTCCAGTTGTAACAAAAAATTCAATAAGTATTGACGATTATTTTAGCACAGGAAGAGACAAAAATACGGGAGAGTATCAATATATTTCTTCATATAATGATTTTATAAGTTTAAGAGAAACATTATTAAGAAAAGACCATAATAAAGTGTTTACAGAAGAAGAAATAGGAAAAGCAACAATAAATACCAGAACGGAAGAAAAAGATAGCAGTATAGGGAGAATAAATGATGATATAAGCAAAACAAGGGAGAAAGATGAACAGCAATACGGAAAGCAGTAATAACAATTTAGGATATGGGATGATTTATATAATAGTCAGTTTGATGGAGAAGAAGCAAGTTAGATAAATTAAAAAAATAAAAATTTTACTTGACATACAAAAACAATTGTTCTATAATATACGCAGAATTTACAAAAATTGGAAGTGGTATTATGAAAAATGAATTAATAAAGACAGAAATAATAGTAAAAGACACACCTATAAGTGTTGTTAGAATTGACAAAACAGATTTTATATCATTAACTGATTTGGCAAAATACCAAAATTCAAGTGATCCATCTTTTACAGTAAAGAATTGGTTAAGAAGAGTTAGTACAATTGATTATATAGGACTTTGGGAACAATTACATAATCCAAAGTTTAATTTGGTCGAATTCGACCAAATTAAAACTGAATATGGAAGAAACTCCTTTGCAATGTCTCCTACACAATGGATAAAAAGAACAAATAGTATTGGAATTATTGCAAAAGGAGGTAGATATAGTATTGGAACATTTGCACACCCTGATATTGCCTTTGAGTTTGCTAGTTGGTTAAGTTCAGAATTTAAGCTATACTTAATAACTGAATTTGAGAGGTTAAAGATTAATGAAGCATATCAAAATAAAATTGAATGGTCTGTAAAAAGAGAATTATTAAAAAATAATAGTAGTGTTCGTAGATTAGAAAAAATGGATGAGAATTTAAGACTACAATAAAAATGCAGATTTATATAATAGTCAGTTTGATGGGGAAGAAGCGGTATAGTATTAAAAATATATTGAAAGTTTAATATTAGGCGGAAGGATGGTTTGCAAATCTTTATCTGCTATTGTAATAATATTGATATTTTCTTAAGTTAATAACATTAAATTAATTTACAACCATAAAGAAATAACAGGCAATAATCCCATTGCAAATATTGTAGGGGCAGGCCTTGTGTCTGCCCGCACATCGTTAAAGTTATACAAACTTACCATCTTCAATTTTAATTATTCTGTCTGCTAATTTTGCAATTTCTAAATTATGTGTAATTATTATAATAGTTTTTTTATACTTTTTATTTGCTTCTTTTAATAGTTCTATAATTTCATTACTAGATTTTGTATCTAAATTTCCTGTTGGTTCATCTGCTAGGATTATTGATGGATCTATTATTAAAGCTCTTCCTATTGCAACTTTTTGCTGTTGCCCACCTGATATTTCGTTAGGTAAATGTTTTCTTCTATTATCTATGTTTAAAAATTTTGTTATTTCACTTAACCTTTCTTTAGATACTTTTTTCTTATCAAGTTGAATAGGAAGTAGTATGTTTTCTTCTACATTTAAAGTTGGTATTAGATTAAAAAATTGATAAATAATACCTATTTTTTGCCTTCTTAATATTGTCAAATCCTTTTTATTCATTTTATATAGATTTTTATCATATAAATATACTTTTCCTGAAGTTGGATTTTCTAATCCTGCAATAGTATGTAAAAGGGTTGATTTTCCACTACCTGATGGTCCAATTATTGCAACAAATTCTCCTTCTTCTACGTTAAATGAAACATCATCTATTGCAACTACTTTGGATTCACCTTTGCCATAAATTTTCTTTAAATTTTCTACTTTTAAAATTCTCATTTGATTTTCCTCCTACATTACTTGTCCTTTTCTATTGTATTAGTTGAACATAATGTTATAATTAAATATATTACAAATATAATTACAAGAAATATTCCTATATTTTCAAAAGGTATCAATAATCTATTCGATTGCAGAGTAGTTTTTGTAGCTTCTATTATTTTGTACAATATTGGAATTGATAAAATAATAGATATAAGAGTAGCCTTAAAAAATGTATAAATACTCTCATATATTAAAATTTTATTTATATTTTGCTTGGTAGCACCAACAATGTTTAAAATTTTAAAATCTTGCCTTCTTTCACATAAACTTGCATTTACTGTGTTTATTGTACTTACTATTCCTATGATAATTATTGAGAGTAAAATAACTTTTAGTATCAATTCTATTACATTTATATAAATATTTTTTTCTTGATTATATAAAGTATAATATCTTGTATACATATCCATGTCATTTGGTTTAATACTATCAATATAGTTTGCAAATTCAATTATTTTTTCACATTTTATTTTCACATTTGTTATATCTTTTGTTTCCAATCCCGTAGATAAATTTGTTTGTGTATTTTTATAATTTTCATCTTCTTCAATATCACGACATATATTGTTATATGTTTCCATATTCATAAAAACTATTGGAAGTCCCACAATTGTTGTTATTTCTGAAAATCCTTCTGTTAGTTCATCTGTTAAAACAAATTCTCCATTTAAGTTTTTAGAATTTACAATTTTATATTCTCTTATACCATTTTCATAATTATATATAGGTAAAATAAGATTTAATTTAAAATCAACATCTTCTCTTAATGCTTGCATATATTTATATGTAAAGTTATTTTCTCCATCTCTTTCTACTATCTCAATGTCTGTTACATTGTTATAAATAATAATATCTCCATTTTTACCTTTTAATTTTTTTATATATCGGCTATATGTTTCATCATCTAATCCTATTAATCGCATGTTGACTTCTATAACATTGTCTTTATGGATTCTATCTCCGTCTTCCCAAACATCATTCATAATTGCATTTGGAGGTTCTATTAAAACAAAAGGATCCATTTGCTTATACTCAATATATTCAACCTTATCTTTACATTTTGTTTCATAGTTTTTTAACATAGCCTTATAATCAAAGTTTAAATCTGAACTAAAACCAATTTCTGCATCTACATCATATTGTGTTACTAATTTAGAAGTCTCTTTTTCATATTTAATATATGTATTAATAGCAATATATGATGTCATGCATACTACCAATAAAATAGTTATAAATCTATGTTTATTTCTATTTCTTTTTATATTTTTTATTGCTATTTTACCTTCAATCGGAAGAAATTTTTCTATTATTGTAATTCTCTTTTTACTTTTTATTTGTTTATTATTTCTTATTTGTTGAATAACAGATGTTGTACTTGCTTTAATACTTGGAATTAAAGCAGATATATAAATATTTATAATAATGATTAATAGCGACAAAGCAATATATTTATAATCAACTACTAATTTAAAATTATACATAGTATTTGCAACTATATTATTTAAAATTTTTAAAATTTCATTTGAAACTGCTATAGAAATAAGCGAACCTATTAATATGCCTATAAATCCCATAATTACAGTTTCTAAGAATATTGTTTTCAATATTTGCCCTTCTGTTGCACCTACACTATTTAAAATTGCATATTCTTTTTTCCTTTCATTTATGCTTATTAAAAATGCATTATATAATATTATTATAAATAAAATAGAAAACGCAACTAATAAAATTATTATCATTGTATTTACAATAGCTGAATAATTCATTCTTGCTTCACATTTATGAGTAATACTATTAATCGTAACATCTATTAATCCATGTGCTGTAAGTAATTCTGTATTAAATTCATATTTGTTTGATATATCATAGTTAGCAGAATCTAATATTCCAACTATATCTGTTGTATAATTACATACGTTTTTAATATTAATATACTTTAAATATACATTTATATTATCTTGTGGAATAAAAGAACTATCAACTTCTTGTAAAGGTGAATTATCGTTTTGTTGTATATATATTTTATTAATATATTTTTGACCTTTAATTTTGTTAAATTGTTCTACGGATAAATCTTTTATAACAAAGTGATAATCCTTGTATTGATCTTCCATATTATCATAGATTCCATTTTTAACACTTGATATTAATATCATAGTAGTAAAAATAAGAACTGTACATACCAATATAGATATTGTAGTAAATATGGTTCTTTTACTATTTTTTTTAATATTATTCAAAGATAGTTTAGTTTCTATTTTCATGTACTTCTCCCAATAATTTATTCAATTACATTTGTATTTATAGTATAAAAAAAACAAATGAAAGTCAACTGTTAAATCTTTTAGTTCTAATACTTTAAATGGAGAACAATTATAAATGGAGATATAGATGTTTAACATACAAAGAGCTACTTGTTGGATTCTATTTAGATTTATATAATAGTCAGTTTGATGGGGAAGAAGCGGTATAAAATAATAAAATGAATAGGGCAGATAATTATTTGAAAATTATCTGCCTATTATGTTATAATTCAAACAATAATATAAAACAAATAATGAGGAGATGAAAAAGAGCATTTAGGAGTGATAAAAATGTTAAATATTGAATACAAAGAAAATTTTAAACTTAATAAATATTTTTTAGTTAAATATTTTAAGGAGATAAATATGAATGAAATAATATTGGTAAAACCAACAAAAGAATATGAAAAGCAGATGATAAGTTATAAGGAAGAACATATTAAAAATAACGAAAATGTAATTCATGCTAGTAGTAGATGGGATAAAATGAGCAATTATGACGAATGGCTTAATTTATTAAATGAGCAGTCAAGTTTTAAAACTATAAAAGATAATTGGACAGTACATACTACATTTTTGGGAGTTAAAAAAAGCGATAATAAAGTAGTTGGGATGATAGATATAAGACATGAATTAACAAATGATTTTTTAAGAAATTATGCAGGACATATTGGTTATGGAATAAGACCAACAGAGAGAAAAAAAGGCTATGCTACACAAATGCTATCTCAAGCATTAAAATTTTGTAAAAATAATTTAGAATTAAAAAGAGTAATGATAGCATGTGACAAGGAAAATATACGGTTCTAAAAAAACGATAATAAATGCAGGGGGAATTTTAGAAAGAGAATATATAACTGAAGATGGAGAAAATGTGCAAATATATTGGATAGAATTGTAAATAAAAATGAAAAATCACCTTAGGAGTTTTTACGTGTAATAAAAGTGTTTTTAAATGTTATGAATCAGTAGAATTTAAAGTAACTATGATAGAAAAGGAGGCATATCAATTCCATGATGAAAAATGGGATTGTGCAGAAATGATTTTGGAGTAGAAAATAACGGAATTTGTTTGACAATAATAAAACAAAGTGGTAGAATAATTTCAAGTTAATCTTAGTTATGTTTTAAAAAGAAACCAAGTAGAGTTTTATAGTAACTTTAAGAGAGGTAGTGGGTGGTGTAAACTATCAGTATATAAAATTTGAATTACAATTCTTATAGTAACTAACGTGTGGCTACGAATAAGCCATAAATGAGGCAATATAAAATATTGTAAATAAAGGTGGTACCACGAGTATATCCAATTCGTCCTTTAAATAGGATGAATTGGTTTTTAGATTTTAAGGGGGAAATTAAATGGATCTATATGAAGATTTAAAATGGAGAGGATTAATACAAGATATAAGTGATGAAGAATTAATTAATAAATTAAATAATGAAAAATTAACTTTTTATATAGGAACAGATCCAACGGCAGATAGTATGCATATAGGACATTATTCGTCATTTTTAATATCAAAAAGGTTAGCGAAATATGGACATAAACCTATTTTACTAGTAGGTGGAGCAACAGGTTTAATAGGAGACCCTAAACCTACTGCCGAAAGACCAATGATTACCAAAGAAGAGGTCGAGCATAATATCGAGGGATTAACTAAGCAAGCAAAAGAAATATTTGGATTTGAGGTAGTTAATAATTATGATTGGATAAAAGATATAAATATTATAGATTTTTTAAGAGATTATGGAAAATATTTTAATATAGGATATATGCTAGCAAAAGACAAAGTAAAATCAAGGATGGAAACGGGAATTACTTATGCAGAATTTTCATATATGATTTTACAAGCATTAGACTTTTTACATCTATATGAAACAAAAGGATGCGAACTTCAAGTTGCAGGATCAGATCAATGGGGCAATATAACATCTGGAATAGAATTAATTAGAAGAAAAACAGATAAAACTGCCTATGGAATGGTTATGCCACTTGTTACAGATTCTAATGGAGTTAAATTCGGAAAAACAGAAGGAAATGCATTATGGCTTGATAAAAATAAAACATCAAGTTATGAACTATATCAGTATTTAATAAACCTTGAAGATTCAATGATAATAAGCTACCTAAAGAAATTAACTTTTTTAAGTAAAGAAGAAATAGAAGAAATAGAAAAAGTACATAATGAAAGACCAGAATTAAGGGAAGCACATAAAATACTTGCAAGAGAAATTATAACAGACTTACATGGAAAAGAAGAATACGAAAAAGCAATTAGAATTAGTGAAGCTTTGTTTAAAGGTAATTTTAGTGAATTATCAAATGAAGAATTAGAAGAGGCATTTAAGGGAAATGAAATAAAAAATATAGAGATAAATAAAAATATAGTAGATGTGTTAGTTGATATGGGTGTTGCACAAAGTAAAAGACAAGCAAGAGAATTTATTTCAAATAATAGTATAGAAATAAAAGGTGAAAAAGTTAGTGATTTAGATAGGATAATTGACAACACTTATGTTATAAATAATACTTATTTAATAATAAAAAGAGGAAAAAAGAATTATTATGTATCTAAAATAACAAATTAATTTAAACTTTTAATTTACCAAAAAATATGATATAATTATTAAATAAGAAAAAAACAGCACATAATTGTGTGTTGTTTTTTGATTGCAAAAAGGAGGAACAGATGGAAAAAGAAGAAAATATTTTAGGAAAAGAAAAAATAGGAAAATTAATTAGAAAATTTTCTATACCATGTATAATATCTTTGTTAGTAAATTCATTATATAACATAGTAGACCAGATATTTATAGGAAGAGGTGTAGGTTATTTAGGAAATGGTGCAACAAATGTAGTGTTTCCTATAACAGTAATAAGTTTAGCATTTGCATTAATGTTTGGAGATGGAGGAGCAGCATATTTAAGTTTAAAATTAGGAGAAAAAAAGAAAGAAGAAGCAGAAAAGGGTGTTGGAAATAGTATATCATTATCAGCTTTATTTTCTGTAATTATTTGTGTAATAAGTCTAGTATTTTTACCACAATTATTAAATTTATTTGGATGTACAGATATTTTAAAACCATTTGCTCTAAATTATGGTTATATAATAGCAATAGGATTACCATTTGTAATAATAGGAACTACATTAAATTCTATTATTAGAGCTGATGGAAGTCCAAAATACGCAATGACTTCAATGGTTACAGGAGCTGTTTTAAATATAATATTAGACCCTATATTTATTTTTGTATTAAAAACAGGTGTACAAGGAGCTGCTATTGCAACAGTTATAAGTCAATTTGTAACATTTTTAATTAATATAATATATATTAAAAAATTCAAATCAATTAGATTATCAAAAGATAAATTTATATTAAAATTAAATGTTTCAAAAAAAGTTTCCACACTTGGAATTAGTAGTTTTATTACTCAAATGAGTTTTGTATTGGTAATAGCATTTGAAAACAATTTATTATCTAAGTACGGAGAATTATCTGAGTATGGAGCGGAAATACCTATTACAGTATTAGGAATAGTGATGAAGATTAGTCAGATTTTGAATAGTATAATAATTGGTATAGCAGTAGGTGCACAACCAATACTTGGATATAACTATGGTGCTAAAAAATTTGATAGAGTAAAACAAACATTAAAATTAGTTTTATATTTAAGTGTTGCTATAAGTACATTTGCATTTATTTTATTCCAGACAATACCGGATAAATTAATATCTATATTTGGTAGCGGTGATGAAAAATACATGGATTTTGCTTGTTTAGCATTTAGAACATATCTAATGCTATGTATATGTAATGGAATACAAATACCAACAGGAATATTCTTCCAAGCTATAGGAAAAAGTATAAAAAGTGCAGGAGTTTCTTTATCAAGACAAATTTTATTTTTAATACCGGCAATGGTATTATTAGGAACTATATTTGGAATAAAGGGTGTATTGTATTCTGGAGCTGTAGCTGATGGATTGGCATTTATTGTATCAACTATTTTATTGATAATAGAAGTAAAAAATTTATCAAAACAGAAATCAAGTAAAAATATAGAAGTAAAAGAAGTAGAATCAACAAAAGAGATAGAAAAACATATAGTAATAACACTTGCAAGAGAGTATGGCTCAGGTGGCAGATATATTGGAAAATTAATTGCAGAAAAGCTAGGAATTAAATTATACGACAAGAATTTTATTACCAAGATATCAGAGGAAACAGGATTATCTGAAGATTATATTAAGGAAAATGAGCAATCAAGAAAAAATTTAGCAAATCTAAATAATGGTTATTATAATGGATTGAGTAATGTAGATGAATTATTTATAAAAGAATCCGAATTAATAAAAGAAATTGCAAATAAAGAATCTTGTGTTATAGTTGGAAGATGTGCAAATTTTATACTAAAAGAAAATAAAGATGTATTAAAAATATTTATTTATAGTGATATGGATAGCAAGATAAATAGAGCAAATAAATATTATGGATTAGATATAAAAAAAGCAGAGAAGGAAATAAAAAGGATAGATAAACTAAGAGAGAATTATTGTAAGCATTATGTAGGTAAAGAATGGAAAGATATAACAAATTATGATTTATGCATAAATAGTGATTTATATGGAGTAGAAAAGACAGCAGAGATTATTTGTAGCATAATAAAAGAAAGATATTTATTACATGTATAATAAATATTATAATAAGAATTAAATTAATTGAACTTTATAAAAAGAAAATGAGAAAATAAGTATCATTTTCTTTTTTATTATTGTATTGTATTAAATGATATGTTAATATAAAAATGAAAATATGAGAAATAGGAGGATATATTATGATAGCAATAGGAAGCGATCATGGAGGATATGAACTTAAAGAAGAACTAAAAAAACATCTAGAAGAAAAAGGACTAGAATATAAGGATTATGGTGCTTATTCAACAGACAGAGTAGATTATCCAATAGTTGCAAAAGAAGTTGCAAAATCTGTTCAAACAAAAGAATGCGAAAAAGGAATTTTGATTTGTAGATCAGGCTATGGTATGGCAATGGTTGCAAATAAATTTAAGGGGGTTAGAAGTGCACCGTGCTTTTGTACTAGGGCTGCACAGTTTTCAAGACTTCATAATGACACAAATATATTATCACTTGGAGCAGATTATGTAACAGTAGAAGAAGCAAAAGAAATATTAGATACATGGCTTAGCACAGAATTTGAAGGTGGAAGACATCAGGAAAGATTGGATTTAGTTGCAGAAATAGAAAGAGAGAATATGAAATGAAAATAATCTTAGCATCAAATTCACCAAGAAGAAAAGAATTGTTACGGAAGAATTGTTGATGATTTTGAAGTAGTAGTAAGCAATTTTGATGAAAGTACAATATCAGAAGATAATCCAGAAAAACTTGTATTAGAATTATCAATACATAAAGCAAAAGAAGTTTTTGAAAGATTTCAAAATCAATATAAAGAATTAATAGTAATTGGTGGAGACACGGTAGTATATTTTGATAATAAAATTTTAGGAAAACCAAAAGATAAAGAAGATGCATTTAGAACTTTGAAAATGTTACAGGGGAATATAAACTATGTATATTCAGGGTTAGCAGTTATATCAAAGAAAAATGAAAAAATTATAGAACACGTTGATTTTACAAAAACGGATGTTTATATGAAAAAAATGACAGATGAAAAAATAGAAGAATATGTTGAAACTGGTGAGCCTATGGATAAAGCAGGAAGCTACGCAGTTCAGGGCATAGGAAGTAAATTTATAGAAAAAATTGAAGGCTCATATAATTCTGTTGTAGGATTAGATATAGAAAAATTAGAAGAAATATTAAATAAATTGTAATTTGTGCAGTTAATTTTAAGCTAATTTGATTAGTAAAATAGTTTAAATATAATTTTGAGATAGTAGTTTCGAATCTAAAATTATTATGAAGTAATAATTTTTGTTAAGAAGGACGTCTTGAAAAAATTATATTAAACTATTTTATAGAGTACAAATAATAAATTATAAAAAGGAGTAATAAATATGATAAAAGAATTTAAAAAATTTATAGCAAGAGGAAATGTAGTAGATTTAGCAGTAGGTGTAATTATAGGTGGAGCATTTGGAAAAATAGTAACTTCAATAGTAAACGACATATTAATGCCTTTAATAGGTGTTATGATTGGAGGAATTGATTTTACAGGTTTAAGTTTTACAATAGGTGAAGCTAAAATAACATATGGTAATTTTATACAAAATGTAATTGATTTCTTAATAGTAGCATTTTGCATATTTATATTAGTAAAAATAGTTAATAAAATAACACACAAGGAAGAACAAAAAGAAGAAACACCTACAAAACCAGCAGATGTAGTATTATTAGAAGAAATAAGAGATTTATTAAAAGAAAATACAGAAGATGCAATAACAGAAGATACAATAGATGAAGAATAATATTATTGTTTAAATCTTTTGTAAAAAATTGTAAAATATTCTTAAAAATTATTGTAAATTCTTGGAAATTAAAGTATAATAAAAACATCCTTTTCATAAAGGAAAATCTTTATGAAAGGAGGTGTCGTACAGCATGACGGGATATATGCTTATATGGATTCTACTTCAGAAAATTGAAAAATTGGAAGAAGAATTGAATACATATAAAAAGAGCACAAATAAAAACTGATTTATCAGTTCAGAGCAGTTCTCCCTGCTCTGTTTTTTATATAAAAAAGATATGTGTTTCTCCCCACATATCTAGTGTCGCTCCATTGACAGGATATAATCAATTAAGCTATAATTAGTATAGCATTATTATTTATATTTGTCAAACAATATTCAATAAAAAATCTAAGTAAAAACAATAAAAACTATTGTATAAATTTAAAAAATATGATAGTATATTAAGCAGATTTTGAAAATAAAACCGTTTGAAAAAGCAAAGTAAGATGAGCAATGTGTATTTAAGAGAGAATAGGTCATAGGCTGAGAACCTATTTAATACTAGTTCATCTGAAATTTCACTTTTTAGGTCTTATGCTGAAATAATAGTAGGCACGAGCGTTTGCTAGCGTTAATAGCAAAAGAGGTTAATTATTTTAATTAATAAATTTAGGTGGTACCGTGAGAAAAAGCTCGCCCTATTTACAGGGCGAGTTTTTGGATTAAATGGGTAAAAAAGGGGATGGATTCCTTTTTCACCCACAGTAGGTATATACCTTAATCTATGAGGAATGCCATTAAATAAGGTGTATCCCTATACATTGTAAAGAAAGGATGATTAGATGAAAGAGCAAATTGCTAAAATTAAAGAAAGTGCATTTGTAGAAATCCAAAACTGCAAAACTCTTCAAGAATTAAATGATGTAAGAGTTAAATACTTGGGTAAAAAAGGTGAATTAACAGGACTTTTAAAAGGGATGAAAGATTTAACTCCAGAGGAAAGACCTGTAATTGGTGCATTAGTTAATGAAGTAAGAGATATTTTAGAGAGTAAAATTAAAGAAGCAGAAGAAACATTAAAAGAACAAGCTTTAAATGAAAAATTAGAGAAAGAAAAAATTGATATTACTCTTCCAAGTACAAGAATAAAAAGAGGAAGTAAGCATCCAATAAACAGGGTAATAGAAGAAATAGAAGATATATTTGTATCAATGGGATATGACGTAGTAAATGGACCAGAACTTGAAACAGATGAATATTGCTTTGAAAGATTAAATCTTCCAAAAGGACATCCAGCAAGAGATATGCAAGATAGTTTCTATGTAGATCCAGAGCATTTGTTAAGAACTCAAACATCAGCTGTTCAAGCAAGAGTAATGATGGATAATGAAGAAAAAGGCCCAATTAGAGTAATTTGCCCAGGTAAAACATATAGAAGAGATGATGATGCAACACATTCACATCAATTTGGTCAAGTGGAAGGACTTTTAATAGATAAAAATATTAGTCTTGCCGATTTAAAAGGAACATTAGAAGTATTTGTTAAGAAGATGCTTGGAGAAAATTCTAAATTAAGATTTAGACCAAGTTATTTCCCATTTACAGAGCCAAGTTATGAAGTAGATGTTAGTTGTTTTAAATGTGGTGGAAAAGGATGTAACCTTTGTAAACAAACAGGTTGGATAGAAATATTAGGTTCAGGTATGGTACATCCGAACGTATTAAAAATGAACGGATACGATCCAGATAAATATACAGGATTTGCATTTGGAACAGGACTTGATAGACTTGCAATGTTTAAATATGGAATTACAGATATAAGATATTTCTATACAAATGATGTAAGATTTTTGAATCAATTCGATAGAAAGGATGTGGACTAATTGAAATTAAGTAAAAATTTTGTTAAAGACTATGTAGATATAGATGTAGATATAAAAAAATTAGCAGAAGATATGACAAGAGTAGGAAATGAATACGATACAGCTGAAAAGCTAATTAATGCATCTCATTTAATTATAGGAGAAGTATTAGAATGTGAAATGCATCCAGATTCAGACCATCTTCATGTATGTAAAGTAAATATTGGAAAAGAAGTTTTAGATATAGTATGTGGAGCACCAAATGTAAGAAAAGGATTAAAAGTAATTGTGGCTGAGGTAGGTGCTGAACTTCCAGGAGGTATTACAATTAAAAAGGGAAATATAAGAGGTCAAGAATCAAATGGAATGATGTGCTCTATTGCAGAACTTGGGCTAGAATCTAAATTCTTAAAAGAGGAAGATAAAGCTGGAATACATGAGCTTCCAGCAAATGCACCAGTAGGTGAAGACCCAATTAAATTTATGGAAATGGATGATGAAATAGCCGACTTCGAACTTACCGCAAATAGAGGTGACTTGCTTAGCATTTTAGGTATGGCATATGAACTTGGAGCAATATATGATAAACCTGTTAAAGAAATAGATTTAAAACATGATGAAATAGATGAAGACATAAATGATAGTTTTAAAGTAGAAGTTGATACAGAAAATTGTAATTTATTCTTAGCAAAAAAAGCATTGAATGTAACGATTAAAGAAAGTCCAGCATTTATAAAAAATAGACTTATTGCAAGTGGAATAAGACCAATCAACAATGTAGTAGATATTAGTAACTATGTAATGTTAGAAGTAGGTCAACCACTTCATTTCTATGATGCAGATAGACTTGGACCTAAAATTTTGGTTAGAATGGCAAAAGATAACGAAAAACTAACAACTCTAGATAATATAGAAAGAACATTGTCAGAAGAAGATATAGTTATTACAAATGGAAAAGAAGCAATAGGCCTTGCAGGTGTTATGGGAGGACTTTCAACAGAAGTAGAAGAATATACAAAAAATATCATAATTGAATCTGCAGTATTTGATGGTGTTAAAATAAGATGTACATCTAAGAAAATTGTAAGAAGTGAAGCAAGTAATCGTTTTGAAAAAGGATTAGATCCAAATAGAACATATATGGCAATTGAAAGAGCCTGCACACTTCTTGAAAAATATGCAGATGCAAAAATTGCAAAAGGTACAGTTGTTTATGATAAAGCAGATAAACAAGAAAAGAAAATAGATATAAAATTTGAAGATATAAATAATCTTTTAGGTATTAATGTTCCAGATGAAGAAACATTAAATGTATTTAGAAAATTAGGGTTTAAATATTCAGTAAATGGAAGAGTAATTACTGTTACAGTACCTACAAGAAGAATGGATATATCAATAAAAGAAGACTTAATAGAAGAAGTAGGAAGAATTTACGGAGTTGATAATATAGAAGGAAAACTTCCTTTACTTCCAACAAGAAATGGTAAATACGATAAAGTAGCAAGAGAGATTAGAAACAAAATGATAGGACTTGGTCTAAATGAAATAATGTCATATATATTAATAAATGACAAAGAAGCAAGAAAATTTACAACAGATAATTTTGAACTAATAAAATTATTAGATCCACTTACAGAAGACAGAAACACATTAAGATATAGCATGATTCCATCTCTTTTAAAAATATATGAATACAACTTAGATAGAAACAATAAAGATATATCTATATTTGAAATAGGAAAAGGATTTGGAAAAGTAAATAATGAGTATATAGAAGAAGAAAAACTATGTGTACTTATGTCTGGAAAGTATTATGAGGGAATAGGAAATACAAAAAATGTAGATTTTTATATGATAAAAGGAGTAGCAGAAGAGTTACTAGACTATTTAGGATATAACGGAAGATATAGTTTTATAAACAATAAAGAAATTCCAAAAGAATTTCATCCATATCAAACAGCTTTAATCTCCGTAAATAACGACATTGTAGGAATCATTGGAAAAGTTCATCCAAAAGAGACAAAAGAAGATGTATATACAATGGAAATTAATTTGAGTAAATTAATTTCTAAAAGAGTTGGAAAGATGAAATATAAAGAAATATCTAAATTCCCAAGCATTAAAAAAGATGTTGCATTTATAGTAGATAGAAATTTAGACTCAAGCACAATAGAAAAACAAATTAAAAAATCTGCAGGAGGGTTACTTACAAATATAGAAGTATTTGACTTATATATGGGAGAACATGTTCCTGCTGATAAAAAATCAATAGCATATTCATTAACATTTAGTGATAGCAAAAAAACTCTAACAGATGATGAAGTAACTGGAATATTTAACAAGGTAATTTCAGATGCAGAAAAAGTATTAGGTGCAGAAATCAGGAAATAAAAAATTGGGATAAGAAACATAATTTCTTATCCCAATTTGCATGCTTTAGTCACTTCAAGCTTTGGTAAATGATTTGTACCAAGGAGTATTATACCAAGGTTTAGTACAATTTTTTATTTTCCCAAAATACTTTGCTGCCCAACATTCACAACAATGGATATTGAGATTGGTAAATGATTTGTACCAAGGAGTATTATACCAAGGTTTAGTACAATTTTTTATTTTCCCAAAATACTTTGCTGCCCAACATTCACAACAATGGATATTGAGACAAGTTAAAGGTTTTGGTAAATGAGGGCGTGAGTACTTGCCCTTTGCCTTTTTTTGGGCAATCATTGCCTTCCGATGAGCATGCTTAATTGGTCTGTGCTTTTTCATTATAAAAAGCTCCTTTCATAAAAGTGTGTATTAACCTGACCAAAGCAATTATAACATAAATAAACATAAAATTCAAATTGTGCAATCATTAATTAGATAAATTGTAATTTGTTTTTGAGATGTGAGAGGTGTGAAGTGAGAGGTGTGATTTTAGGTCTAGCCCTCGTAGATTTTCCCTAATTTCTCATTTCTCACATCCAACTTCCCACTTCTCAAACAACAATTTTATCTAATTTTATAAAAATTAATTGAAAAACAAATTTTATTGTGTTAATATAATTCTATGGAATTTAAAGGAGTGAAATACAGATGGCAAAAAAGAAAATAGATAAACAAAAGTTAATAACAAGAATAGTAGCGTCAGTTTTAGCAGGACTTATGGTTTTAAGTGTAGGATTTACATTAATTTGGTATTTAGTGGCACGATAATGCTATACTAACAATATACATATTTTGAAAAGGAGTACTAATGAAGAATTCATTATTTACACCGGCCCTAGAAATTACAGGTCAGGATATAATTAATTATTTGAATATGTTAAAAGAAAATCCATTTAAAATAATTATGCTAATAATAGATGTAGCAATAGTATTATTTTTAGCAATGAAGATAATACAAATTGTTAAAGAAACAAGAGCATGGCAATTAATGAAAGGTATTTTGTTTTTAGTAATTTTTACCTTGTTAAGTTCATTTTTAGAATTGCATATACTAAACTATATATTAACGTCATTTATGACTTATGGAGTAATATTATTAATAATAATATTTCAACCAGAAATAAGGCGAGCATTAGAACAACTTCGGTACTAGCAAGTTAACTAAGTTTTTTGGAATAGATAAAGATATTGCAACAAAAACAAAAGAGAATATATATAAAATTATAATCGCATGTGTAGAACTGGCAAAAAATAAAACGGGAGCACTAATAGTTATAGAAAGAGATATTAAACTTCAAGACATAGCAGACACTGGAATAATAATGGATGCAGAGATATCTCCACAATTATTAGTAAATATATTTAATCCAAAAACACCACTTCATGATGGTGCAGTTATAATTAGTGATAACAAAATAAAATCAGCAGCTTGCTTGTTGCCACTATCTAATGACAAAAACATATCAAAAGGACTTGGAACAAGACATAGATCTGCAGCACGGAATGTCGCAAGAATCAGACGCAATAGTAGTTGTTGTATCAGAAGAAACTGGAAAAATATCAATTGCAAAAGATGGAACATTAATTATGGATGTAAAAGAAGAAGCATTAAGACAGATATTAATAAAAAATATAGTAACAAAAAGATTTGGAAATGAAAATCTAAAAAAGAAAAGAGCAAAATGGAAAGAAAAATTAGAAGGAAAAAAGAAAAGCAATAAAACAAAATCAGAAACATAATAATTGTTTCTGATTTTTATATCTTTAATCCGAAGATTGTCAAAAAAGCATTGACTAATATTTCCAATTTCTGTATAATAATAGCGAAATAGGAAAAGCAGAAATGTGGTTGTCATCTCCTCATACATAAGATAAGGAGGTGATGCTGATGATAGAAGAATATTTATTGCATATTATAATATTACTTACGACAGCATGGATTATTACAACCATTATAGCATTTGCCTTAATTATAGCATTGTCTATAGTTATAAGCAAACAATAAAAAAGGCACATTCTCTGCTTGACCGTTAGAGAATGTACCTAAAAAATCATTTTCTGATGGCAACCACTTTTTGTGGCTTCCTATTTCTAAATTTATTATAACATATTTTTACAAAAAGTAAATAGTAAAATCAAAAAAATTAAATGGAGTAATATAATGAGAAATATAAAATTAACAATCGAATATGATGGAAAAAAATTTAATGGTTGGCAAAAACAGCCAAACAAATTAAACATACAAGGCGAAATAGAAAATGCAATAAAAGAAATAACGGGGGAAGAAGTAGAGCTAATTGCATCAGGAAGAACAGATGCAGGAGTGTACGCTTTTGGGCAAGTTGCAAATTTTAAAACAAATAGTAATTTGCCTATCGAAAAGTTTGCAATAGCTATAAATTCGAGATTAAAAAAGAGTATTATTATAAAGCAAGCAGAAGAAGTAGATGATAGATTTCATGCACGATATAACGCAAAACAAAAAACATATAGATATATAATAAATAATTCTAAGCAAGGCACAGCAATATACAGAGATTTAGAATGTCACATACCAATAGAACTTAATGTAGAAGAAATGAAAAAAGCAGCAAAGTATTTTGAAGGAGAACATGATTTCAAGGCATTTAAAGCAAGTGGAACAAGTAGCAAAAGTAGTGTAAGAACAATATATCAAGCAGAGGTTTTAAAGAAAGGTGATAGAATTTATATAGAACTTACAGGAAATGGATTTTTATATAATATGGTAAGAATTATATCTGGAACATTAGTAGATGTAGGACTTCGGAAAAATAAAAGCAGACGAAATACCAGAAATTATAGAATCAAAAGAAAGAAGCAAAGCAGGAAAAACACTTCCTGCACATGGATTGTACTTGGTAGAAGTAAAATATAATTAAATTTATATTAGATATATAAAGAACCCCTTTAATAAGGGGTCTTATTATATGTATTTTTCAATTTCTTTCCAAACATCATCACAATAATTTTTCTTTTCAGAGGAGAAAGGAAGAAAAGGTATATCCTTTAAAGGATTTAATATGTTTTGCAATTCTAGAACTCTTGAATCTACTTTTGTAGGTGCTATTTTATCGGCTTTATTTGCTATAATTATGCAAGGATTATTTCCCGATTTGTTAATTATATAATCATACATAAGTTTATCATTTTCAGTAGGATTATGTCTTATATCTATTAAGAATACAATAAGCATAATTTCTTTTCTAATTTGTAAATATTGTTCAATAAAATTTCCAACCTTTACTTGCTCTTGTTTACTCATTTTACTATATCCATATCCTGGTAAGTCAACAAAATAGAAATTATTATCAATATTGTAAAAATTAATCTGCCTAGTTTTTCCAGGCTGGCTACTAGTTCTAGCTAAGCTCTTTCTATTAATCATTGTGTTTATAAATGAAGACTTACCAACATTAGACTTACCAACCAAAACAATTTCAGGGAGTTCTGATTTAGGGTATTGTTTTGGGTTTACAGCAGATATTTCAAATTGAGGATTTTTAACTATCATTTTAATTTCCTTTCTTAAATAAATTGTTGTTTGTAGGAGTGAGAGCGTATGGACGTGAGGAAAAAATCTATTTCGCAGAAATGGGATTTTTTCCTCCGTCCTAGCGAATTGGTATGAGATAATTTATTAACATCTCTATATGTTTATTTTATCACGGGTCGCCGAGGGCGCCGACCCCTACAACGTTTGCAACAAATTTGATTCTGCGGGTCGCCGAGGGCGGCGACCCATACAAACAACAATTTATCTAATTAATTCTTTGGAACTATCTTGGAAGTTCCTCCCATATAAGGCCTTAAAACTTCTGGAATATTAACACTTCCGTCTTCATTGTAATTATTTTCTAAAAATGCTATAAGCATACGTGGAGGAGCAACAACAGTATTATTTAAGGTATGTGCAAAATAGTTTCCTTTTTCACCTTTTATACGGATTCCTAATCTTCTTGCTTGAGCATCTGTCATATTAGAACAACTTCCAACTTCAAAATATTTTTTTTGTCTTGGACTCCAAGCTTCAACATCACAAGATTTTGCTTTTAAGTCTGCTAAATCACCACTACAACATTCAAGTGTACGAACAGGTATATCTAAGCTCCTAAATAACTCTACTGTATAAGACCACATTTTATCATACCATTCATAACTATCTTCTGGTTCACAAATAACAACCATTTCTTGCTTTTCAAATTGGTGTATTCTATAAACACCTCTTTCTTCAATACCATGAGCTCCTTTTTCTTTTCTAAAACATGGGGAATATGAAGTCATTGTGTATGGAATTTCTGATTTTGGTAAAATTTGTCCCTTAAATTTACCTATCATAGAGTGTTCGCTTGTACCTATAAGGTATAAATCTTCACCTTCTATTTTATACATCATTGCATCCATTTCTGTAAAACTCATAACACCTGTTACAACATCACTACGAATCATAAAAGGAGGAACGCAATAGGTAAATCCTTTATTTATCATAAAATCTCTAGCATAAGATATAACTGCAGAATGAAGCCTTGCTATATCTCCAATTAAATAATAGAATCCATTACCAGCAACTCTACGTGCAGATTCTAAATCGATGCCAGATAATTTTTCCATTATATCTGTATGATATGGTATTTCATAATTAGGAACTACTGGTTCACCATATTTTTGTATTTCAACATTTTCTGTGTCGTCCTTTCCAATAGGAACAGACTCATGAATCATATTTGGAATTCTCATCATAATTTCTTTTATTTTATTACTGTATTCATCAGTTTCTTTTTCTATATTTTCTAATTTAGAATTAATTTCATTTACCTTAGACTTAGTACTTTCTGCCTCGTCTTTTTTGCCTTCACGCATAAGATTGCCAATTTCTTTACTAAGAGAGTTACGTTCCATTCTAAGGGTATCGCCTTCTAATTGAAACTCTCTGTATTTCTTATCTAATTCAATAACTTCGTCAACTAACTCTAATTTATCATCTTGAAATTTTTTCTTAATATTTTCCTTAACTAAATCGGGATTTTCTCTTACAAATTTAATATCTAACATACTAACCTCCAGTTGAGCAATTAATTTACTCCATTTACTAATAAAATAAGTTTACTATAAATATAAAAAAATTGCAATAAAATATTGATTAAAGCTAATATTATAAATAAAATTGAGGGAAATCAAAAAAGAAGATTTGTAGTCTTGTTTTTTTTTGCAAAAGATTATATAATGAACACATTAGTTAAAATATGTAAGAAAGGAAGTAAATTAATGGTTGTTAGTAAAGATGAAATATTGCATATTGCAAAACTTGCGGACTTAAATATTAAAGAGGATGAGATAGATGAATATGCAAAAAATTTGCAAGATATATTAAATTTTGTAGATATTTTAAATAATGTAGATACAGAAAATGTAGAGGAATCAATAGGCATTGCTAATAATACAAATGTCTTTAGAAAAGATGAAATAAAAGTATTTGAAGATAGAGAAGCTCTATTACAAAATGCACCTGAACAAGAGGATAATATGTTCAAGATTCCTAAGGTTATCTAAATAAATAATACAATTTATTTATTAATAAAATTTGAAAGGAGAGTTTTAATGGAACTTTATGAATTGACTGTTCATGAATTATTAGAAAAGCTAGATAATAATGAAATAAATTTAGAAGATATAACTAAAAGCTATATAGATAGAATAAATGATAAAGAGAAAGATGTACAAGCTTTTGTAAGTGTTTCAGATAAAGAAGCATTAGATAAAGTGAAAGGTATTAAAGAAAGGAGTACAAAATTTGCCGGTATTCCAATAGGAATAAAAGATAATATGTGTATTAAAGGAACTAGAACCACATGTAGTTCTAAAATGCTAGAGAATTTTGTTGCTCCATATAATGCAACAGTTATAGAAAAATTAAATGATGAGAACATGGTATATTTAGGTAAACTGAATATGGATGAGTTCGCAATGGGGGCTTCAACAGAATATTCAGCATTCAAAAAAACAAGAAATCCTTGGAATTTAAATACAGTACCAGGAGGATCTAGCGGTGGTTCAGCAGCTGCAGTAGCTGCAAATATGGTACCATGGGCTTTAGGTTCAGATACAGGTGGATCTATTCGTCAGCCATCTGCTTTATGTGGTGTTGTTGGACTAAAACCTACATATGGATTAGTATCAAGATATGGACTAGTTGCATTTGCATCTTCACTTGATCAAATAGGACCAATTACAAAAGATGTAACAGATAGTGCAATGCTATTAAACTTAATTACAGGATATGATGAAAAAGATTCTACATCAGTAAATATTGATAAAAAAGATTATACAAAAGCTTTAAGAGAAGATGTAAAAGGGTTAAAAATAGGTATTCCAAAAGAATATTTTGGAGAAGGTATAAATGAAGAAGTAAAATCAGCAGTAAAAGAAGCAATAAAGAAATATGAAGAAATGGGAGCAATTGTAGAAGAGTGTTCATTAGATATTGCAGATGAATCTTTAGCAGTATACTATATAATTGCCTGTGCAGAGGCTAGTTCAAATTTAGGAAGATTTGATGGAATAAGATATGGATATCGTACTAAAAACTTCACTTCATTAAAAGATATATATAGAAATTCAAGAAGCGAAGGATTTGGAGCAGAAGTAAAAAGAAGAATAATTCTTGGTACATATGTGCTTTCATCAGGATATTATGATGCATATTATAAAAAAGCACAAAAAGTTAGAACTATAATTAGAAAAGAATTTGAAAAATTATTTGAGAAATATGATATGCTATTAACACCAACATCACCAAGTGTAGCATATGAAATAGGTTCTAAATCTAATAACCCATTAGAAATGTATTTAGCAGACCTTTGTACTGTAACTGTTAATATTGCAGGGCTTCCAGGAATTTCGATTCCATGTGGAGTAGATAAACAAGGTATGCCAATAGGTATGCAATTAATCGGAAAACATTTCGATGAAGAAACAATCTTAAGAGCAGCATATACATATGAGCAAAATATAAAATTTAGAGAAAATCATAAGCCAATGTTTAAAAATTAACAAATGTATAGTACTGAAATACTGACATCACTTAGGTCACAGTGGGGACATACCTCAATCTATGAGGAATACTAGTGACTGAGGTTTGTCCATATACATATAAAGGAGGAAAAATATGTCAAGAGAAGATTATGAAATAGTTATAGGACTAGAGGTTCATAGTGAATTATCTACAAAAACAAAAATATTCTGTTCTTGTCCTACAGAATTTGGAGGAGATCCAAATACTCATTGTTGTCCAGTATGTATGGCAATGCCTGGTACACTTCCAGTTTTAAATGAAAAAGTAGTAGAGTATGCTATAAAAGCAGGACTTGCAACGAATTGTAAAATTGCAGATATAAGTAAAAACGATAGAAAGAATTACTTTTATCCGGACTTACCAAAAGCATATCAAATATCACAATATGATATGCCACTTTGTGAACATGGATATATAGAGATAGAAGTAGATGGCGAAAAGAAAAAAATAGGGCTTACAAGAATACATATTGAAGAAGATGCAGGAAAATTAAACCATGATGATTATGGAAGAGGAAGTTTAGTTGATTTAAATAGAGCAGGTGTTCCTCTTATAGAAATAGTGTCAGAACCTGATTTAAGAAGTAGCGAAGAAGTAGATTTATACTTAAAGAAATTAAAATCTATATTGGAATATATAGAAGTATCAGATTGTAAAATGCAAGAGGGGTCTTTAAGAGCAGATGTAAATGTGTCTGTTAGAAAAAAAGGCGTAAGCGAATTTGGAACTAGAACAGAAATGAAAAATATGAACTCTTTTAGGTCAATAGTAAGAGCAATAGATTACGAAGCAGAAAGACAAATAGAAGTCCTAGAGGAAGGTGGAAAAATAGACCAAGAAACATTAAGATGGGATGACGTATCTGGAAAAACTTTTCCAATGAGAGATAAGGAAGATGCACAAGATTATAGATATTTTCCTGATCCAGATTTAGTAACAATTAGAATATCTGAGGAAATGAAGGAAAATATCAGAAAAAGTCTTCCAGAAATGCCTGAAAGCAGAAAGAAAAGATATATAGAAGAATATAATTTACCAGAATATGATAGTAATATATTGACATCATCAAAATATTTTTCTGATTTATTTGAGGGAGCAACAAAAATATGTAACAATCCTAAGGCAGTTAGTAACTGGATAATGACAGATATAATAAAAGAATTAAATGAAAAAGAGCTAGAACCATCTGATATACCATTTAAATCAGATGAGTTAGGTAATTTAGTAGTTTTGATTGATAAAGGAACTATTAGTTCAAGTATTGCAAAAAAAGTATTACAAGAAATGTTTGAAAATCCAAGAGACCCACAAAAAATAATAGAGGAAAAAGGCTGGATTCAAATATCAGATGAAGGTGCAATTAAAGAAGTTGTATTAAAAATATTAGAAGCAAACCCACAGTCAGTTGTCGATTTTAAAGCGGGAAAAGATAAGGCGTTAGGATTTTTGGTAGGACAAGCAATGAAAGAAACAAAGGGAAAAGCAAACCCTCAAATGCTAAATAAAATGTTCTTAGAAGAATTGAAAAAATAAAAAGATAGGAGAAATTCTCCTATCTTTTTTGTTGAATAGGAAAATCAAAGATTTTCCCTATTCAACAAAGCTTCGCAAATATTCCACACAAAATTTTTTCAAAATTTTGGCGGGCGAACAACGAGCGTGGGCTTTAAAATAAATTTAAATAGTCTGACATAAAAAAAACCCACTGTTGTTCTTTATAAAAATATTTAATTTAATTAAAGTGTATTAAGATTGCGAGTTGCATCTACAGCATTTTTAGCAGCATCAAAAAGGCCACCATTTAATGTTGTAACAATACTATAAACCCCATAAACAATACTAATAATACCTATTATAAGACCTGCTATAGCTAACCCTTTGCCTTTACCTTTAGTTTTTACTTGTAACAATCCAACTCCAGAAAGAATAGTTCCTACTAATCCTACAATACCACCAAAATTAATAATTAATGAACATAGTGAAACTACAAAACCAGCAATTGCAAAACCATTAGTTGATGTTTGAGTATTATTATTTAAATTTTCGTTTTCTTCCATACCTAATCTCCTTCTATTAAAATTTATAATATTATAATAACAATAAATTAAATAATTGTCAAAGAATTTTTAATAAAAGCTTTTATACAATTTGTTTTTTTATATTATCTATTACAAAAGCACATATAAAAAACATTACTCCAAAAGTTAATCCTGTTTTGAATAAAATAATACCTGAATAATATAATATGTGAGATATAGGATGTAATATGTACAAAAGTGATATTATACAAGATATAATGCAGACTGTAAAAGAAAATTTGAATCCTATAAACATTATTTTCAATATGTCTTTTTCTATATTTTTGACACCATTTATAATTTTTTTTATCATTTAAACAACCTCCAATAATTCAACCTCATATATTTATGTTAACATATAAAAATTAGTAAATCAAAGGTAATTATTGGAATAATTTATCTAATTATTTAAAAGAACAACAGTGGGCTTTTTGATGTCAGACTATTTAAATTTATTTTAAAGCCCACGCTCGTTGTTCGCCCGCCAAAATTTTGTGTGGAATATTTGCGAAGCTTTGTTGAATAGGGAAAATCTTTGATTTTTCTTATTCAACAAAAAAACAAATCTTGTGAGATTTGTTTTCTAAATAATATTTTATGCTATTGTGTTTAGTTTTTTTGCTAAATTAGATTTTTTTCTAGATGCGGTATTCTTTTTAATAACTCCTTTTGAACAAGCACTATCAATTTTTTTAACAGCTTGTTTAAAAAGATTTTCAGCATTTTCTTTATTTCCTTCAAGAACAGCAGCTTCAAATTTTTTTGTAGCTGTTTTATATTCAGATTTAATCATATTATTTCTTAATGTTTTCTTTTCAATAACATCTACTCTTTTAATTGCAGATTTAATATTTGGCATATGTTTTGCACCTCCTTAAAGTCAAAATAAAATTCACTTTTTCTATTTTAACATGTAAATATAAAAAATGCAAGTCTTTTTTCTTTACAATAGGCGAAAATTTTAATATAATACTAATTAAAGAGGTGAATTATGAATATTTTAGAAAAAGCAAAAGAAAATATGTTATTAAATGAAAATTTATTATCTGAATATTCATGTAAATCAAAAGATGCTATTTTATTAAAAAAAGATAAACAAGATATAAGACCAATATTTTTTAGAGACATAGATAGAATAATACATTCACTTGGATATACAAGATATATAGATAAAACACAAGTGTTTTCATTTACTAAAAACGACCATATTACACATAGGGTTCTACATGTTCAATTAGTTTCTAAAATTGCAAGAACAATTGGGAGAAGTTTAAAATTAAATGAAGATTTAATTGAAGCAATAGCACTCGGACATGATATAGGACATAGTCCATTTGGACATAAAGGAGAGAAATACCTAAACGAAATATGTATAAAAGAACAAATAGGGTATTTTTGTCATAATGCACAAAGTGTAAGAGTATTAAAAAATTTAGAAAGATTAAATATAAGTTTGCAAACATTAGATGGGATACTTGCACATAATGGTGAAATACTTATAAATAAATATGAATACAACAAAGATAAAACAAAAGAAGACTTTAATAGAGATTTAAACAATGTATTTTATGAAAAGGATTACAGTAGAAAAATAATTCCTATGACATTAGAAGCAGCTGTAGTAAGATTATCAGATATAATAGCATATATAGGAAGAGATATAGAAGATTCAATAAAAATTGAAATAATAAAAAGAGAAGATATACCAAAAGATATAACAGAGATATTAGGTGATAATAATTCCAAAATCGTCGATACATTAATTAAAGATATAATTATTAATAGTTTTGAAAAACCTTATTTAACATTTTCTGATGAAGTATTTAATGCTCTTATGAAATTAAAGGATTGGAATTATAAAAATATCTATGCATCTGTTGAAGCAAATAAAAATCAAGATATAGTAAAACAACTTTTTTATAAATTATTTTATTGTTATTTGGATAAAGTTAAGGAATTTGACATTAAAAATAGCAATTTTTCACAATCTGAAAAGAACTTATATGATTTTATAAAACAAAAAGATAATGATACAAATATAAAGAGAGCAATAATAGATTATATTGCAGGTCAAACAGATCAATATTTTTTAAATGAATGTATAGAACATATAAAGGAAATTAATATAGAAAATTTATACAAATAAATACGATATGATTACATAATTATTCTTAAAATGGAATATACTACAAATATAACAATATAAAGGAGAAGAATAATTTATGCAGTATCGTATAAAAGAAGAAAAAGTAAAAAGAGAAATTGAACTTTTAAAATCAATTAAAGATACAAAAACAGAGCTATTTATAGCAAATAAAAACTTTGAAATAGCAGAAGGAGAATTAGTAGATTATTACTCATATCAAATAAAGGCGAGTAAGGCAAAATTGGATTATTTAATTAAACAAGTAAAAGCAAAAGGAATAGAACTTGATATGATTAATAGCTTACAAATTGGAATGGAACAAGAACAAATAACAGCAATTTAAATTTGTAATATAAAAAAGGAACAAGCATAATTATAGTATTAAGGTGGAGGGATAAGCCTATGGATAACATTAATACTATAATTATTTTTTTAGGATGTATAATTGGGATTATTTTATTTGGAAAAATATTTGTTATGCCAATAAAAAAAATAATAAAATTAGTTATAAATTCAATTATAGGAGGATTGATAATTGTATTTATAAATTGGATAGGAACATCATTTAATTTACATATTGGGTTAAATATAATTACTTCAATATTTGTACGGGATACTTGGAATTCCTGGAGCAATATTACTTATAATATTTAAATTGTTTTATCTAAGTTGAAAAAAATCCATATAAATAGTATAATATATAAATAATATATAAAAGAATAAGGAGTAATAGTTATGGAAGAAATAAAAGTTTTAATAGATGAACAAAAATTAGATAATAAAATTAGTGAAATAGCAATGCAAATTGAAAAAGAATATAAAAATAAAGAAATTATTCTTGTATGTATTTTAAAGGGGTCAGTATTTTTTACAGTTGATTTGGCAAAAAAAATAAATGGAAATGTAAAATTAGAATTTATAAGAGTATCCAGTTATAATGATAGTAAAGAAAGTTCAGGAAATATCAAATTGAAGTTAGACTTAAAAGATAGTATTGAAGGAAAAGATGTAATTATAGTAGAAGATATAATAGATACAGGTAGAACACTTTCGTATTTAATTGAATATTTAAAAAATAAGAAGCCTAATTCTGTAAAATTATGTACATTATTAGACAAACCAGAAAGAAGAACACATGAAGTTAAAGTAGATTATGTAGGTTTCCAAATACCAAATAAATTTGTTGTTGGATATGGATTGGATTTCGATGAAAAATACAGAAATCTTCCATATGTAGGATATATAGAAAACTAAATTTCAATAAAAGGGGACAGACCCCTTTTATTGAAATTATAATTTGTTTAGGAGAATTCAACAAAAGAGGTCTGTCCTCTTTTGTTGAAATTTAGTTTATGTTTAATATAAAAGAGGAACTAAAAAAACTTCCAGAAAAACCTGGAGTTTATATAATGAGAGATAAAAATGACAATATCTTATATGTAGGAAAAGCCGTAGTATTAAAAAATAGGGTAAAACATTATTTTAGTAAAACAAATAAAACTGCTCGAATTGAAAAAATGGTTTCATTAATAGATCATTTTGAATATATTGTTACAGATAATGAAGTAGAGGCATTAATATTAGAATGTAATTTAATAAAAAAGAATATGCCTAAATTTAATGTACTTTTAAAAGATGATAAAACATATCCATATATAAAAATAGATATTAAGTCAGATTATCCAAATATATTTATAACAAGAAGAATTTTAAATGATGGAGCAAAATATTTTGGACCATATGCAAATTCTGGTAGTGCAAAAAAAATGCTGAATTTTATAAAAGAGCGTTTTCAAATAAGGCAATGTAGAAAATTTAAAAATAATCAGAGAGCATGTTTAAATTACCATATAAAAAAGTGTTTAGCACCATGTATGGGTTATGTTAGTAAAGAAGAATATAGAAAACAAATAGACCAAATTATTATGCTTTTAGAAGGAAAGACTCAAGATATTATAAAACAGTTAGATAAAGAAATTATAGAATTAGCTGATAAGAGAGAATATGAAAAAGCAGCTATTTTAAGAGATAAAAGAATTGCAATTGAAAGGGTTTCAGAAAAGCAAAAAGTATCTAATATAAATGAAAAGACTATAGATGTAATAGGAATTGCTAAAAATGAACTTTTTATTTGTATTGAAATATTTTTTGTTAGAAATAGCAAAATGGTAGGAAGAGAACATTATTTTTTTGAAAATTCAAATCAATTAACAGAAAATGAAACCTTATCTGAGTTTATAAAACAATATTATATAAATAAAGTTGATTTACCTAGTAAAATAATGCTTCCAGAAGAAATTGAAGATATAGAATTGATACAAAAATTATTATCTGATAAAATGGAGAGAAAAATAGAATTTAAAGTTCCACATAAAGGTGAAAAATTAAGGTTTATAGAAATGGCAAACAACAATGCTAGAATTACTTTAAATAACAGAACAAAAGAAAAAGAAGATATAGTATTAAAACTAAAAGAAATACTAAAACTTGATAGGTTACCAAGAAAAATTGAATGTTTCGATATATCTAACTTAGCAGGAGAATATATGGTTGCTGGAATGTGTGTTGCAAAGGATCGGAGTTATAAATAAGAACATGGCTAGAAGATTTAAAATAAAAACAGTATTTACTCAAGATGATCCAAAATGTATGGAGGAAGTTGTAACAAGAAGAATTAAACATTCAGTGGAAAATCCAAAAGGAGCGTTTGGTAATTTGCCAGATGTAATTTTTGCAGATGGAGGTATTACTCAAATAAGGGCAATAAAGAGGGCAGTAAGTAAATATGAAATTTGTATACCAGTATTTGGTATGGTAAAAGATGATAAACATGACACAAAAAAATTAATAGATGATAATAAAAATGAAATTGAATTGGATGAGCAAGTAATGAATTTTATAACTAATATGCAAGATGAGGTCCATAGGATAGCAATTCAATATAATCGAAAGTTAAGAGATAAAGATACTACAAAATCTAAATTAGATAAAATAAAAGGAATTGGAGAAAAGAAGAAACAGGAATTACTAAAAAAATTTGGTAGTGTAGAGGCAATAAAAAAGGCTGATATTTTAGAAATATCAGATGTTAAAGGGATAAATTACGAATTAGCAGGAAAAATAAAAAAAGAACTCTTATAAAAGTTGTAATATTTATAAAACTCCATGAATATAATATACAAAAAGATATTTGGACAAGGAGTGTATAAAATATGATTGATATTACAAAAGAGGAGTTTTGGGATAACAGATATGATGAAGTATCTAAAAAAGAAAAGAAAGAAAGTAAAATAAAGTATTTTATTGTTAAAAATAAAATACTTACAGTACTATTAATAAATTTTGGAGTGTTAACAGCAATAAATACAGTTTTAATATATAAGTTTATTGGAATATTAAGTAAATTGTAATTTGTTTGAGGGAAAATTCTAAGGACTATCCCTAAAGAACACCAATTTTGGGGATTTTTGGGACTGTTCTGAATTTCCAGACGATTAAATCATTGCAAATGTTGTAGGGGCGGGCCTTGTGTCCGCCCAGAAGAAGCAGATCAACAAATTAAATGCAAAAATTGTAGGGGGCGCCGCCCTCGGCGCCCCATGAGAAAATAAACATATAGAGATGTTAATATTGATAAAATATTGAAATTACCTTATACTAATTCGCTAGGACGGAGGAAAAAATTCCATTTCTGCGAAATAAATTTTTTCCTCACGTCCGGACGCTCAAACAACAATTTATCTAATAAATATGTAAGAAAGGTATAAAATAATGAATATAGCAAAAGATTGGAAAGATTATGAAATAATAGACATGGCAGATGGAGAAAAACTAGAAAGATGGAATAATATAAAATTAATAAGACCAGATCCACAAATAATTTGGAAAGATAAATTATTTCCTAATGAATGGAAAAAAGCAAATGCTATATATAAAAGAAGTAGTAATGGTGGAGGGGGCTGGAGTTATAATTCAAAACTTCCGCAAAGCTGGCAAGTAAAGTATAAAGAACTTACATTTAATATAAAACCAATGGGATTTAAACATACAGGATTGTTTCCAGAACAAGCTGTAAATTGGGATTGGATGATTAATAAGATAAAAAATGCAAAAAGGCCAATAAAAGTATTAAATCTTTTTGCATATACAGGAGGTGCATCAGTTGCATGTTTATATGCAGGAGCATCTGTTTGTCATGTAGATAGTTCTAAAGGGATGGTATCATGGGCAAAAGAAAATGTTATATCTTCAAAGCTTCAAGATAAGCCAATTAGATATATAGTAGATGATGTAATAAAATTTGTTAAAAGAGAAATCAGAAGAGAAAATAAATATGATGCTATAATAATGGATCCGCCATCTTATGGAAGAGGAGCTTCGCGGAGAGGTATGGCAATTTGAAAACAATATATCTGACTTAATAAATCTTTGTACAAATGTTTTAAATGATAATCCATTATTTTTCCTAATAAATTCATATACTACAGGAATATCATCAGAGGTATTAGGCAATTTATTAAAATTAAATTTAAAAAAATTCAAAGGGAAAATCACATCAGGAGAAATAGGTTTGCCGATGACTAATTCTGATTTAGTACTCCCTTGTGGTATTTACGGAAGATGGGAAAATTAACATACTGTTAAAAAATAATATTATGTTATGTTCGTTTTATAAAAAGCTGAAAATCATATATGAAAACAATAATTTAAAAATTCATATATGATTTTTTTCTGTTTGCAAAAAAAATAAAAAAATTGTACAAACTAATAATAAAATCACCTTAAAGAAAGTAAGAGGTGATTTTATTTGATTAAAAACTTGTGTAATAAAATAACTAAGAAAATTCAAAATAAAATGCCTGATATTGATGATGAAAGAGCAGAAGTTATAAACTATGGACTTCAATTAGTAATAGGAGAAATACCAAAAACACTTGTATTATTATTAATTGCATGTGCTTTTGGTGTATTAAAACTTTCTATTTTAGCATTACTATTTATAATGCCATATAGAACATTTTCCGGGGGAGTTCATTTAAAAACACATATTGGTTGTATAATTGCAACAAGTTTATTTTATATAGGAAATGCGCTATTAAGTAAATATATAGTTTTAGAGCCAATATATATTAAATATTTATTAATATTAATAACTTGGATATTTAGTATTATAATGATAAAACTTTATGCACCAGCAGATACAGAAGCTGTTCCTATACTTAGAAAAAAAGACAGAAATTTAAAAAGAAGACTATCATATATTACGATGACATTAACTTTACTTATAGCAATATTTATAAAAGATTCAATAATATCAAATCTATTGATATTTGGAACATTAATTCAAACTATTTCAATCACTCGATTTATATATAAATTAACAAATAATAAATATGGTTACGAAGAATATATAAAGTCTAAAGAAAATACAAATATAGGCTTAACTTAAAATTACATACATAAATTAATCAAAGTAAGTACTAAACAATAGGAGTTAATTACGAAAAGGTAGGAGTACAAAATACTTTGTATTTTGAAAGGGGGAAAAAAATATGTTAAAATTATTAGCTAAAGTTGCAGAAAAATATGCAAAATCTACAAATACAGCATGTTTCTTTTGGACTGCATTTCATCAACCAAAAATGCCAGCATCTTTAATAAAAAAAGATTAATTAAAAAAGTTGATTTTATATAAAAGGAACTGTTTTATATACAGTTCCTTTTGCTATGTTTAAACATAAATTTCTAATTGCTGTTTAAAAAATTTATCGTTTTTGGTAGTAAATAAATTTAAATTATTATTTTTCTTTAATATTTTACGAACCTCCCATAGGCCTAATCCATGATTTTTACCATCTTCATCTTTAGAAGTATAACCCTTTTCAAAAATTCTATCTGTATCTACATTTTTATTTAAATAGGTATTTTCAATTACAAACAGTTGTCTATTTGCTTTATTATCTTTACGAATTATAACATTAATAATTTTTTCATCACATTTACTGCTTGCTTCTATTGCATTGTCTAAAAGAATTCCAAGAATTCTAGTTAAATCATATGTTTTGATATTTAGTGTTTCTAAATCTAGAAAAACTTCAAAATTCATTGTAATAGAAAGTTCTTCAGCTTTATGATATTTGGATGTAAGCAAACTATATACAGCAGGATTATTAATTAATTCTGGATTAAGTATTGCTAGATTATTAACTTTTTGACAGTCTGCCATTAAATCGGAATAATAATCTTTTAAACCATTCATATTATTTGTAGAAATATATCCACCTATTGCTTGAACAATATTATTAAAATCATGTTTAAATCCTCTAATATTATCATATAAAATTGTTAATGTTTTATTGTATAATTTTTCTTCTTCTAATCTTTCAGTAGTTATTTCAAGTTTATTTGTTCTAGATAAACTGTAAATTGTAAAAATAAAGTAAATAATTAAAATAATAAAAGTAGATAAATTTAAGAATAGAGGTATATAATTACTGTATATTGTCATTATATAGGATTGCATTGCTAATACAATAAATCCTAATGTAAAACTTACAATCAAAACATAGTTACTTTTTCTTTTAAATTTTTCGTAAAGGTCTATATTTATTTTATATTTTTTAAATAATAAAGTAATAAAAATTACAAAAAGATACATTATTAAGGAATATATAACTTTATAAATTGGTGTTGATAAAACTGAATCTGCTGATATATTAAATAATATCAAGAAAAGTTTTAATATTACATTACCTATTAATACAAATGGCACATAAGGTATAAATTGAGAAACTATAGCTTTTAGTAAATTGGTCTTGAATAAAAAACGAACCAATATTGTACAAGATATAATGTTTATAAAAGTATTATATGGAGCAGATATTAGTAATGAGGTAATTACACCTATGAGAGATAAAATAATGACATAAAGTATTTTTTCCTTTTTTGTGGTAGAAATATTTAAAATAGTAGTAAATAGTAACATAGAAACAGTAAGTTCTAAAACTAACATAGGAATACTTATTATTTTAATTAACATTTGATTTTCCGTTGTTAGAGCAGTCCAAATTGTTTGTAAAATTTCCATTTTTTAAAACCTCCAAAATTTCATTTTTATATTTTGCACCAATAGAACATGATTCATTTGATGAGAAAAGTATTGTATTTTTATTAGAATTTACATCTGATATATTTTTAACATTTACAATATATGATTTATGGCATCTTATAAAATTTTCTGGTAGACAATCTTTTATTTTATTAAAAGAACTGTATGTTTCATAAGTACGTGAGTTAGTACAGAAAACAAGTTTCATACCATCTTTTTTTATATAGTTTATTTCATCTTGATTAATTATCGTTTTATTATTGTTTAATCTAATAAATTTAGAAGGAGTATGCTTAATATCATCCATCAATCTTAAAATAGTTTCTTCAAGTCTTTCATCTAGGATAGGCTTAGGTAAATAATCAAATGTTTTGTATTTATATGCAATTAAAGCATATTCTAGATGGGCAGTTGTAAAAATTATATATACATCCTTATTTTTCTTTCTTACCATATCTGCAATATCACATCCAGATATTTTAGATTTTAAATTTATATCTAAAATTAAAACATCTACCTTATTATTTTTAATATAGTTAATAACATCAGAGGCATTTGGTGTTTTCAAACCTATTTCTGCATCAATGTTGTTATTAATAAATATAGACTCTAACATTTTTGCAAGGCGGTTTAATACAGAATGATTATCATCACATAAAACAAAATTTAACATAATACTACCTACCTATAATATAATCAAACAGAAGAATAACGATATGCATTATTATTTTTAACTTTAGAAATTCCTGAATTTTCCAAATTAATTTTAATATAATCCAAAAAGAAAATATTGTCAATATAAAAAGAATAAAAAGACAAATTTGGGATTTATAGGTACTTTTTAACATATTAGTAAAAAAATGAATTACTAAAATCTACTAAATAAATTATAAAAATGTAACACAAAAAATAAAAAGTATGATATAATTCAAGATATTTAATAAGAGGGGGACATCTATGAATAGAACTAAAAGAAGAATATTTAATACAGCAATAGAAATATTTTCAAAAAAAGGATATGACAATACTAGTGTAGAGGAAATTACTGCAATAGCAGGAGTTGCAAAAGGGTCATTGTACTATCATTTTTCAAAAAAAGAAGATATATTTGATATGCTTTTAGAAGAAGGAGTTAAGTTATTAAAAAATAATATAGAAATAAAAACAAAAAATTGCAGTACTGCATTAGAAAAAATAAAAGAAATAATATTAATACAAATAAGAGTTACTGTTAAATATGAAGATTTTCTTAATGTTGTATTTTCACAAATATGGGGAGAAGAAAGTAAAAATAAAAAGTGTAAAAAAGCAGTTTTTGAATATATAAAAATTATTGAAGATATAATTAAAGAAGGAATTGAAAATGGAGAATTTTATGATGGCAATGTAGAAGCACTTGCATCAGGGGTATTTGGAGTAACATGTTCAAGTCTTATTTATAGAATAAAAATGAATAGATCTGTTGATACAGAAAAAATATATGATGGATTTATAGATACAGTAGTTAGAGGAATAAGTAAAGCTATGAACAAAAATTGAAAATTATATAATTGTAAAATCAAGCACAAACATGCTTGATTTTTTGTTGTATAGAAAATCAAATATTTTTCTATACAACAAAAAAATACTACAATCGCTATTGCTTTTGAGTGATGTTACCTTATTATACTGACCCACCAGTCTAAAGACATTTTAAAAAAAATATTATAGAATATATAAATAACTTTATTAATTAGGTGATAAAACAAATGAGTGAAAAATTATATGAGACTTTAAAAATAACTGATTTAAAAGATATGTTAAATAAAACAAAAGCTTTATATGGAGAGAAGATAGCCTATAAAATAAAAATAGATGAGGGAAAATATAAAACATTTTCACATAATGATATAAGAAATATGATTGATGCATTAGGAACATCCTTAATAAATATGGGATTAAAAAACAAAAGAATTGCAATCATAGGAGAAAATAGATATGAATGGGAAATTGCATATTTATCAATTGTTTGTGGGACTGGAATAGTTGTACCTTTAGATAAAGCACTTACTCCAAATGAATTAGAATCTTTAATTGAAAGGTCAGAAGTAGAAGCAATCTTTTATACAGACAAGTATTTTGATGTTATCCAAAAAATAAAATATAATCAAAAGAATAAATTAAAACATTTAATTTCAATGGATTTACAAGAAAACAAAGAAGGAATTTATTCACAAGCAGAACTAATAAGAGAAGGACAAAAATTATTAGATAGAGGGGATAGAAGATTTTTAGATGCAAGGATAAATGCGGAAGATATGAGCATAATGCTTTTTACATCAGGAACTACATCTAAATCTAAAGTGGTAGCTTTATCTCATAAAAATATTTGTTCAAACTTAATGGATATTGGTAGTATTTTAGATGTAAATTCTAATGACATATTATTGTCGGTACTACCAATACATCATGTATTTGAGTGTACAGTAGGATTCCTTTTTGCATTGTATAAAGGAGCTCAAACTGTATTCTGTGATGGATTGAGGCATGTTATAAAAAACCTAAATGAATACCATGTTTCTGTTATGGCATGTGTTCCGGCAATATATGAAAGAATATTTAAAAGCATAAGAAAGAACATAGAAAAAAGAGGAGAACTTGAAGAAATTTTAAGAAAAGAAGAAGAGTATAGAGATGCAACAATGGAAGAAAAGAAAGAAGCATTTAAAGAAATACATAATATGATAGGTGGAAATATTAAATTATTTATAAGTGGTGCTGCATCATTAAATAAAACTATTGAAGAAAAGTATAGGTTATTAGGTATAAATCTAGTTCAGGGATATGGTTTAACAGAAACATCTCCTGTAGTAGGTATAGGTACAAATAAATACTATAGAATTCGGTTCAATAGGAAAGGCTGTTCCAAGTATTCAGGCAAAAATTGTAGATATGAATAGTGAAGGAATAGGAGAATTAGCAGTAAAAGGACCAAGCGTAATGATTGGATACTATAAAAATACAAAAGCTACAAAAGAAGTGATGCAAGATGGATGGTTTTTAACAGGGGATTTGGCAAAAATAGATGATGAAGGATATATTTTTATTTGTGGAAGAAAGAAAAGCGTAATTGTATTAAAAAATGGGAAAAACATTTTCCCAGAAGAAATGGAAGGTTTAGTTAATAAGATAGAAGGAGTTAACGAATCTTTTGTATATGGAAAGCAAATGTCGGAAGATGTAGAAGATACAAAAATAAATGTAAAAATAGTATTTGATAGAGATACTGTAAAAGAGGCATATAAAGTAAAAACAGATGAAGAAATTTATAATGTTTTAGCAAATAAAATAAAAGAAATTAATAAAACAATGCCAAAATATAAGGCTATCAGAGGTATAAGTATAACAGAAGAACCACTAATAAAAACAACAACAAATAAAATAAAAAGGCAGGAAAATCTTGATGCAATTAAAAAATCTTAAAACAAAATTTTTAGGTAGAAATATTATTTATTATAAAAAAATAGATTCAACTCAAAAACAAATTTGGGACAATATAGAAAACATACAAAATGGCACTTTAGTTGTAGCAGATATTCAAACTATGGGAAGAGGTACACATGGAAGAAGGTGGTATACAGACGAAGAAAATAATATTGCTTTTTCGTTTGTAATTAAAGAAAAATGTAATATAAAAAAAATGGATGGAATAACTAAGGAAATTGCAGAAACTATAGTAGATATTATGAAAAAACAGTATGGAATTATTCTTAAAATTAAAGAGCCAAATGACATTGTAATAAATCAAAAAAAAATTGGTGGAATACTTACAGAAACAAAAATAATTTCTGAGGAGATAGAATATTTAGTAATTGGAATTGGTTTAAATACTTCTAAAGAAAATTTTACAGATGATATTAAGGATATAGCTACATCTATAAAAAAGGAATTTAGTATAAGCATAAATACTGTAGAATTTATAACAGAATTTTGTAATATATTTGAAGAAAAAATAATAAGGAGGTTTGATATTACATTATGAAAATAGGTTTTTTATTTCCAGGACAGGGAGCACAAGCCGTAGGAATGGGGCAAGATATATATGAAGAATATAAAGTAGCAAGAACTGTATATGATAGAGTTCAAGAATTAACTGGGATTGATGTAAAAAAAATATCATTTGAAGGGCCAGAAGAAATTTTAAATGAAACAAAATATACTCAAATTGCAATACTTACTATGAGTTTAGCGATTTTAGCAGTATTGAAAGAAAATAATATAAAAGCAGAAATATCAGCAGGACTGAGTTTAGGTGAATATTCGGCATTAATATATAGTAATGTACTTTCATTTGATGAAGGAGTAAAACTGGTTAAAAAAAGGGGAGAATACATGCAAAATTTTCTTCCCGAAGGAGACTATCAAATGGCTGCAGTTATGGGGATGTCAGATGAAGATGTAGAAGAAATTTGCAAAAAAGTTAAATCTGGGTTTGTAGTTCCTGCAAATTATAATGCACCTGGTCAAGTTGTAATATCAGGAGAAAGAGATGCGGTATTAGAAGCAGAAAAAATTGCAAAGGAAGCAGGAGCAAAAAAAGTAAGAATTTTGAAAACATCTGGACCGTTCCATACTGAAAGATTAATTGAAAGTTCAAACAGATTAAAGGAAGAACTTGAAAAAGTAAAAATAAATAGTTTTAATTCAAAGGTTATAAAGAATTTAGATGGAATGGAATATACAGATTCTGATGATGTAAAAGATATTTTAGCAAAACATATAATAAATCCAGTTAGATTTTCAAAAAGTTTGGAAAATATGATAAAAGAAGGTGTAGATACTTTTATTGAAGTAGGACCAGGTAAAACATTATCTGGATTTGTTAAAAGAATTAATACAGATAAAGAAATAAATATATTAAACATAAATAATGTTGAAAACTTAAAAGATACAATAAATTTTATTAAGAAAGAGGGAAATGAAATATGAGTAAAGTAGCATTAATAACTGGAGCATCAAGAGGTATTGGAAAACAAATAGCAGTAACACTTGCTGGAGAAGGGTATGATATTGCAGTTAATTATAGAAATGAAAATGAAGATATAAAAACTGTAGAAGAAGAAATTAAATCAAAGAATGTAAAATTTTTAGCAGTAAAAGGAGATGTGTCTGTTTTTGAAGATACAGAAAATCTCGTTAAAGAGGTTATTGAAAATTATGGAAAAATTGATTTATTAGTTAATAATGCAGGTATTACTAGAGATACACTTCTTATGAGAATGAAAAAGGAAGATTTTCAAAGTGTAATAGATGTAAACTTAGTTGGAACATTTAATGTAACTAAAAATGTAATTCCATATATGATGAAAGCACGTTCAGGAAGGGTAATAAGTATTGCATCAGTTGTTGGAATTGCTGGAAATGCAGGACAAACAAATTATGCAGCTTCAAAAGCAGGAATTATAGGATTTACAAAAAGTTTAGCAAAAGAAGTAGCTTCAAGAAATATTTTAGTAAATGCAGTAGCACCTGGCTTTATTAAAACCTCTATGACAGATGTTTTAAAAGATGAAATAAAAGAAGATATTGCAAAATCTATTCCTTTAAAGAGAATTGGAGATGCACAAGATGTTGCAAATGTTGTTAAATTTTTAGCTTCAGAAGACAGTTCATATATTACAGGTCAGGTTATTAATGTTGATGGCGGAATGCTTATGTGATTAATTTATAAAATAATCAGCATTGAGGTCGTTAAAGTTTAGATAAAAAATCTCAAAGTGCATATGCACACCTGAGTCTTTTTACTAAATTTTGCTTATTCAATTATAAATTAGGTTAATTAAAATGGAGGATTTAAGAAATGGAAAAAAGAGTTGTTATAACAGGATTGGGAGCAATAAATCCAATTGGAAAAAATGTTTTTGAAACATGGGAAGGAATAAAAAATAAAAAATGTGGAATTGATGAAATAACATTATTTAATAGCGAAGGATTTAAAACAAGTTTAGTGGCTGAAGTAAAAGATTATAATCCAATAGAATATTTTGATGCAAAACAATCTAAAAGATTAGATCGTTCATCTCAGTTTGCTTTAATTAGTGCAAGAGAAGCATTTAAAGATAGTGGTATTACAAAAGAAAATACAGATTTAGATAGAGTAGGAATTTTTGTAAGTTCTGGGATAGGAGGACTTATTACTATACAAAATCAATGTGAGATAAATTATGTTAAAGGTCACTCAAGAGTATCACCAATGTTTATACCAATGTCAATTGCAAATATGCCTGCTGGAAATATTGCAATTGAATTAGGTTTAAAGGGTGAATCTATTTCAATAGTAACTGCTTGTGCATCATCAACACATGCAATAGGTGAAGCTTATAAAACTATAAAACACGGATACGAAGATGTAGTAATGGCAGGTGGAACAGAAGCATCAATTTGTGAGGTTGGAATTGCAGGATTTGAAAATATGAAGGCATTATCTCGTTCTGATGATAAAACAAGAGCAAGTATTCCATTTGATAAAGAAAGAAATGGATTTGTAATGGGTGAAGGAGCAGCAATGTTGGTATTAGAAGAACTGGAACATGCAAAAAAAAGAGGCGCAAAGATCTATGCTGAAGTGATAGGATTTGGAGCAACCTCAGATGCTTATCACATAACATCACCATCACCAGATGGAGAAGGTGGGGCAAAAGCAATGATAAGAGCAATAAATGATGCTAATTTAAAACCAGAAGACATTGATTATATAAATGCTCATGGTACTTCTACAACATTAAATGATTTAACAGAAACTTTGGCAATAAAAAAGGCATTAGGTAATGCAAGTAAAACAATAAAGGTAAGTTCTACAAAGGGAAATACTGGGCATTTATTAGGAGCCGCAGGAGCATTAGAGGCAGTGATTTGTGTTAAAGCAATAGAAGATAAATTAGTACCACCAACAATTAATTATAAAGTAAAAGATGAAGAATGTGATTTAGATATAGTTCCAAATGAACCAGTTAAAAAAGAAATTAATATTGTAATGTCTAACTCATTAGGATTTGGTGGTCATAATGCTAGTATAATACTTAAAAAGTATTAAACTTTAATATGGTTAAAATAAAAGAATAGAGAAAAATGTAGATGCCTCATCGCTTTTTGCGATTCATTAAAATATAGAAAGGGATGATTAAAAATGGAATATGAAAAAATCAAACAATTAATGGATGATATGGGAAATTCTAGACTAACATCTATCAATATAGATTTTCCAGATGGTACTAAAATAAGTATGAAAAAGGATTCAGGAGAAGTTGTTGTTATAGATACAAAAGAGACAAGTAAACAAAAAGATATTCCAAACAAGGATGAAAAAGAGGAAATTACTAAAAAAGATAATATTGTAAAATCTCCAATGGTTGGAACATTTTATATAAAACCATCTCCAAATGACAGACCATATGTTGAAATTGGAACAGAAGTAAAAAAAGGAGATACACTTTGTATAATTGAAGCGATGAAACTAATGAATGAGATTGAATCAGAATTTACTGGAAAAGTTAAAGAGATTTTAATAAAAGATGGAGAAGCAGTAGAATATGGTACAGATTTATTTATAATAGAGTAGCCTTAAAAACTGCCATTAGATTTAAAACTTATTTGCCTAGCTAAATACTAAATTTGTATATTAAATAAGGAGAGATAGAAATGTTAAATAAAGAAGAAATTAAAAATATAATTCCACAAAGAGAACCTTTTTTAATGATTGACGAGGTGGAAGATTATGTATCAGGAGAAAGTGCAGTTGCTTATAAATATGTAAATGAGGAAGAGTGGTATTTTAAGGGGCATTTTCCTGGAAATCCTATAATGCCAGGAGTTTTAATATGTGAATCACTTGCTCAAACAGGAGCAGTTGCAATTTTGTCGATGGCAGAGAATAAAGGAAAAAATGCGTTGTTTGGCGGAATAGATAAAATGAAATTTAAAAAGATGGTTGTTCCAGGAGACAAATTAAGATTAGAAGTAAAAATTATAAAAAGGAAAGGACCTATTGGAGTTGGAGAAGCAATTGCTACAGTAGATGGAAAAGTTGCAGCAAAAGGTGAGCTAACATTTGCTTTAGTATAGATTGCAATGTACTAGATTAATTTTAAATATCAGAGAGGAGGAAAAAATGAATAAAATATTAATTGCAAATCGTGGAGAAATTGCTGTTCGTATTATTAGAGCATGTAAAGAAATGAATATAAAAACAGTTGCTGTATATTCCGATATAGATAAAGATGCTTTACATACAAAACTTGCAGATGAAGCAGTATGTATAGGACCTGCACAATCACGGAAGAAGTTATTTAAATATAAAAAATATTATTGAAGCAGCATATATAACTGGTGCAGATAGCTTGCATCCTGGTTTTGGATTTTTATCTGAAAATTCACAGTTTGCAAAAATATGTGAAGAATCAAATATAAAATTTATTGGACCAAAGTCTTCAGTAATAGAAATGCTAGGAAATAAATCAAATGCAAAAGAAATGATGAAAAAGGAAGGTATTCCTGTAATACCAGGATCAAATGGAAGTGTAAAAAGTATAAAGGAAGCAATAGCTATAGCAGAAAAAATTGAATATCCGGTAATATTAAAAGCAGCAGCTGGAGGCGGAGGAAAAGGCATAAGAATAGCAAATAATAAAAGAGAGTTGGAAACTAATTATAATATAGTAAAACAGGAAGCAAAGATATCATTTAATGATGATGAAATATACATAGAAAAATTTATAAAAAATCCTAGACATGTAGAAATTCAAATTTTGGCAGATAATTATGGAAATGTTATTCATTTAGGAGAGAGAGATTGTTCAATTCAAAGAAAACATCAAAAAATATTAGAAGAAACTCCTTCTACAGCAGTTGATGAAAAATTAAGAAATAAAATGGGAGCTGTTGCAGTAAAAGTTGCAAAAGTAGCAGGATATACAAGTTGCGGAACTGTAGAGTTTTTAGTAGATGATGATAAGAACTTTTATTTTATGGAGATGAACACTAGAATACAAGTTGAGCATCCAATTACAGAGATGAGAACAGGAATAGACATAGTAAAAGAACAAATAAAAATTGTAGCAGGTGAAAAATTAAAATATAAACAAAAGGATATTACTTTTAAAGGTCACGCAATAGAATGTAGAATAAATGCAGAAAACCCAAGTAAAAATTTTATGCCATGTCCTCGGAACAATTACAGAAATTAATTTACCGGGAGGAAATGGAATAAGAATAGATACAGCCATATATAATGGTTATAAAATACCAGCAAATTATGATTCTATGATTGCAAAAATTATAGCTTATGGAGTAAGCAGAAATGAAGCAATTAGCAAAATGAAAAGAGCATTGGAAGAACTTGTTATAGAAGGAGTAAATACAAATGCCGATTTTTTATTTGATATAATAAAAAATCCAAACTTTATAAGAGGAAATTTTGATACTTCATTTATTGATAAAGAAATGATGTTAAATTCGAATGAGGGATAGAATATGATTGTAGATAAAATAAAAAAAAGAGAGTCTAATGTAAAGAATAAGCCTAGTAATATAGATATACCTATTGGGAAATGGGTAAAATGTGAAAAATGTAAAGAAATTATTTATAAAGAAGAATTAAGAAAAAATTTAAGCATATGCCCTAATTGTGGTAATTATTTTAGAATGCATATTAATAAAAGACTAGAACTTATAATTGATGAAAATACATATAGAAGATTTGACTTAAATATTGAAACTAGCAATCCATTAAATATGGAAGATTACACTAAAAAATTAAAAAACCTAAGAGAAAAAACAGGACTCGAAGAAGCTGTAGCTTGTGGAACTGGAAAAATTAATGGAGAAGATGTTGTAATATGTATTATGGATAGTGGCTTTTTAATGGGAAGCATGGGTGTTGTAGTTGGTGAAAAAATTACATATGCAATCGAACAAGCAATAGAAAAAAAATTACCATTTATAATTTTTACAGTTTCAGGTGGCGCAAGAATGCAAGAAGGGATAATATCTTTAATGCAAATGGCAAAGACTACAGCAGCATTAACAAAATTGGATGAAGCAGGACTTTTATATATTACTGTTTTAACAGATCCAACATATGGTGGAGTGACGGCATCATTTGCGAGTCTTGGAGATATAATTTTAGCAGAACCAGGTGCTATGATTGGGTTTGCAGGACAAAGAGTTATCGAACAAACAATAGGAGAGAGTTTGCCAGAAGGTTTTCAAACTGCAGAATTCTTATTAGAGCATGGATTTATAGATAAAATAGTAGAAAGAAAGGACTTAAAAGAGACTATTTATAGATTAATACAGTTTCATAAAGGAGACAAGGAGGAGAGTTAAAATGGGAAGCACAAAACTTACTGCTTGGGAAAAGGTTGAAATAGCAAGAAATCCTAAAAGAAAAACATCTCTCGATTATATAGATGAAATATTTGATGATTTTATTGAACTACATGGAGATAGAAGTTTTAGAGATGATAAGGCTATAGTTTGTGGTTTGGGAAAAATTGAAAATCAAAATTATACGATAATTGCAGAGCAAAAGGGAAGAACAACAAAAGAAAATATAGAAAGAAATTTTGGAATGCCTAACCCTGAAAGCTATAGAAAAGCTGTAAGATTTATGAAACAAGCAGAAAAATTTAAAAGACCAGTAATTACTTTTATAGATACAAAAGGAGCATATCCAGGAATTGGAGCAGAAGAAAGAGGACAACGGAGAAGCAATTGCAAAGTCAATGTTTGAAATGGCAAAATTAAAAGTTCCAATAATATCAATAGTTATAGGAGAAGGTTCAAGTGGAGGAGCTTTAGCAATAGGAGTTGCGAATAGAGTATTAATGTTAGAAAATGCAATATACTCTATACTTTCACCAGAGGGATATAGTAGTATTTTGTGGAAAGACTCTTCCCGATATGAAGAAGCGGCAGAGAAAATGAAATTGACAGCAAAAGATTTATATGATTTGAAAGTAATTGATAAAATAATTAAAGAACCAAATAAAAATAAAGAAGAAGATTATAAAAAAATATCAAATGATTTAAAAAAAGAAATAAAGCTAACAATTTCTAAAATGAAAAATAAAACAGCAGAAGAAATTGTTCAAGATAGATATTTAAAATTTAGAAATATGGGTGAATTTATAAGGAGAGATTAAAATGTTATTAAAGGATAAAAAAATATTAATAATGGGAATTAGAAACAAGTGGAGTATAGCATATGGAATTGCTAAATCTGCATACGAAAATGGAGCAAAACTAATTTTTACATATATGGGAGAGGAAAATAAAAGTAAAATAGATAATTTAATAGAGAAATTTGAAGGTAGTAAATCTTATGTATTGGACGATGCATCAGAAGATGAATTAGTAAAAAAAGTATTTACAAAAATAAAGCAAGAAAATGGAAAAATAGATGGAATAGTCCATGCTATAGCACATGCTAATACAGAAGACTTACACAATGACTTTATTTATACAAGTAAGGAAGGATTTAGTCATGCAAATGATGTAAGTGCATATTCATTTGTTCTTACTGCTAGGATGTCTAAAGAACTAGATATGTTAAACGAAAATGCAAGTTTAGTTACTTTAACATATATAGGATCAGCAAGAGTATTAGAAGGATATAATGTAATGGGAATTGCAAAAGCATCATTAGAAGCAAGTGTTAGATATTTAGCACAAAATCTTGGAAAAGAAGAGATAAGGGTAAATGCAGTATCAGCAGGACCTATAAAAACATTATCAGCAAAAGGTATAAAGGACTTTAACTCAATATTAACGGTAGTAGAAGAAAAAGCACCACTACATAGAAATGTAACTATAACACAAGTAGGAGATGTTACAACATTTTTATTAAGCAAAATGTCAGAGGCAATAACAGGTCAAGTAATATATGCAGACAGTGGATATAACATAATGGGTGTATAAGTACTATCCAAATGTATATTTTTGCCTTATATATCAGAAGAAAGGGGTGATAAGTAATGAGTGACGAGGAAATTCTTGAAAAAATAAAAAAAATAATAGTTGAACAATTAGGCGTAAGCGAAGAAATGGTTCATGAAGATGCAACATTTATAGATGATTTATCAGCAGATTCTTTAGATATAGTTGAATTAGTTATGGGCATAGAAGAAGAATTCGATATAGAAATTCCAGACCAAGATGCAGAAAAAATTGTTTCTGTAGGAGATGTAATAAAATACATAAAAGAAAAATTGAACTAATATATAAAAGGATATTAGACGATGATAGTCTAATATCTTTTTTTCTTGTTTTAGAAATTAGCATATATGCAATCCAAGAGTAATATAATTTATATGAAAACAGATATATTTGGAGGAATAGTATGAAGAAAAAGAACTTGATATATGCAGTGTTAGGAGTAATAGTGTTTATATTTACATTTAGTATCATGTCTATAAATAACAAGTCAAATAATGAGATTACTATAACAACTTCTACGGGGACTTTATCAAATAAAAAAATAGGATGGGGAGTAAAGAGAAATGATAATCATGTTCAACCCGATTTAGGTAGTAGTAATATGGAATTGTTAAGCTCTTACGATGGAATAGCAATGGGAAATAATAATGATAAATATGTATATTTAACTTTTGATGAAGGGTACGAAGCAGGTTATACGTCAAAATTATTAGATATATTAAAAGAAAATGATGTTAAAGCAGCATTTTTTATAACGGGACATTACTTTAATACACAGAGTCAATTAGTAGAAAGGATGATACAAGAGGGCCATATTGTAGGTAATCATACGGTTAATCATAAAAGCATGCCAGATTTAGATGATGAAAAAATAAAAGAAGAAATCATGAATTTGCATACTACAGTATATGAAAAATTAAATTATGAAATGAAATATATAAGACCACCAATGGGAGAGTTTAGTGAAAGAACATTAAGTTTAATAAAAAATCTTGGATATAAAACAACAATGTGGAGTTTAGCATATGATGATTGGGATGAAAATAAACAAGGAAGAGAAGCATATGGCAAAGATAAAGTTTTATCTAATATCCATAATGGAGCTATAATTCTATTGCATGCAAATTCAATAGATAATTCGAATATACTAGATGAATGTATAAAAGAAATAAAAGAAATGGGATATGAGTTTAAAACATTAGATGAATTTAAAAGATAAATTGTAATTTGTTTTGTTAAATTTATTGCAAATGTGTAGGGGCGGAATCAATTTCCGCCCGAAAAACAATAAATAATTTGCGGGCAGATATGGAATCTGCCCCTACGGATATAAAAATTAATTTAATTCAACAAACAACAATTTATATTAGAAAGAGGTTAAAATGAAAAATAAAAAAAATAATAGGATATCAAATAAAATTAATAAAGTTTTAGAGGTACCGAGAGAAGTTAGTGGTGAAGAACCAAAAATAACAATTATTGGATTTGATGAAATGCTAATAGAAAATTATAAGGGAATTTTAGAGTATGAAGATTTTTATATTAAAGTAAGTACAAATATTGGAAATATTAATATAAATGGATTTAACTTAAGCTTAGAGCAAGTTACAGAAGATGATATATCTGTTAAAGGAACAATAGAAAGTTTTGATATAGATAGAGTATTAGATGATGATGAAGAATAAACAGATGAATGGAGGAAATATATTTGTTCTTAAAAATTTGGTTAAATTACATAATGGGATATGTTAATATAAAAGTAGAAAGTTATTTTTTGGAAAGATTTTTAAATATTTGTATTAGTAAAAAAATTTTTTTATGGAATGTTAAAAGAAAAAAATCAACAATTTTGTATGCAAATATTAGTATAAAAGATTATAAAAGATTAAAAGAAATTGCAAAAAGAACTAAATCTAAAGTAAAAATAGAAAGTAAAAGAGGATTACCATTTATACTTTACAAATATAGAAAAAGAAAAATATTTATGGCATTTTCTATAGTAATATTAATAGGATTAATTGCAACATCTAATTTTATATGGAATATAGAAGTAAAATCAGACACAGAAATAAATAAGGAGGAAATAATAGAATTATTAAATCAAAATGGATTAAAAATAGGAACAAATAAAAATAAAATAGATACAGATTTAATTATAAATAAGATACGATTGCAAAGAGATGATATTGCATGGATTGGTATTAATATGAAAGGTACAAATGCAATTATTGAGATAAAAGAAGCTGATAAAGCCCCTGAAATTATAGATGAAAATGAATACTGCAATATAGTATCAAATAAAAATGGAAGTATAACAAAAATTAATGTTCAAAATGGGACAGCAGTTGTAAATGTAGGAGATATTGTAAAAGAGGGAGACTTACTAGTTTCAGGCTATATGGAAGGTAAATATACAGGAATTAGATATGTACATTCTAATGCAGATATTGAAGCAAAAGTATGGTATTCAGAAAAGGAAAAGTTTTATTTAAATCAGAATATTCAAGTTTCAACAGGAAATAGTGAAAAAAAATATAGTATAAATATTGGTAATTTTAAAATTAATTTATTTAAAGATATATCAAAATTTGAGAATTATAATACAACAAGTGAAAATAAAAAATTAAAATTATTTTCAAATTTTTATTTGCCAATAGAAATAACAAAGATTACAAACAATGAATACAATAATGAGAATAAAACTTATACTAAAGATGAACTTACAGAGATTGCAACAGAAGAATTAGAAGCTAAGTTAGAGGAGGAAATAGAAAATAAAGAAAATATAGTTAACAAACAAGTTAATGTATATGAAAATGAAGGATATATAGAAGTAGAAGTTATATATGAAGTATTGGAAAACATAGGTTATGAAGATAAAATAGTGTTTTAAAACATGTGTGCGTTTGACATAAATATGAAAATATTGTAAAATATAATTAATAAGCATAAGCTTATCAATTATTAAAAAAGGAGACATGATCATGAAAACAGAAACGAAATGCCGGAAATCGGTGTTGTGCGAAAAGTACCCCGAGTGTGAAGGATGTTTTGGATATGAACGTCCGCAAGAAGCACATGTATCTACTTTTAGAGTAGATCAGGCTTCACACTATAATACGTCCGATGAATCTGGGTATGAACTCAAAGAGATAAACAAATTACAGGGTTCATCCAAATTGTTAATTCTCCAACGTGATGGAATTGGCACATGGAGAATAGAGCAACTTAAAGAGATGTATGGAGTAACAAGTTTGCGCAAACTGCCGGGCAATACTTTGACAGTAATTACTTTGTCGGATGATGCAATCTTTATCGGCAATGGAGAAAAGTTTTTCAGTATGACAGGAACAAATAAAAAACTCCTCTCCAGAGAGGAAGTTCTTGCAACTGAACCCATTTTCGGATAACTCCTTTACGGGCACTGAAAAGATCAGTGCCCGTTTTCCTTGTAGCGAAATATTTATTGTGAGAAATACATCTGTTGTAAAGGCTACGGAACAAAAGCCTACATCAAATAAAAAATTTTTAGAATAAATTTATATAAAACCCTTTCAAAATTTTAAAATTATGATACAATAAAAGAAACTAAAAAATAAGAAATTATTTTTAAAATAAAAAAGCGATTTAAAATACAAAAGAATATTTAACAGCTACGGAAGAAAGAAAAAGAGACACAGAAAATGGAGAAAGGGTGATATTATGGAACAAAGGAGCCTAAGGGTTTTAGATACTAATAAAACTTTCTTTTCGAAAATAACAAATACTATTACAAAAATGTTAATACCAACAAAAGTAAGTATTAACAACATTATGATTTCTATAAAAAGAAACAATTTAATAAAATCATATTCAAATTATATTTTAGCAGTAGAAAATGACGATATTGATAAAAAAGAAAATCTACTTAAAAAATATGAAGAGACTTATAGCTTATATCTAGAAGCAATAGATAAATATATAATGGATTCAGTTTATAAAAAAGTAAAAAATGGAACAGCATCAAACTTTGAAAAAGATGCACTTAGTAAATATTATTTTATAGTTAGTTTAAAAGAGAAACAATATTTGGAATATAAATATAAAAAACAAGAATATTTATTAAAAGTAGACTATGAATCAGTAACTAATTTAAAAAAAGAAACAACTATAGATAAATACAATAAATTTTATGTATCAAAAATGGATTCTTTATATAAGGGACTATTAAAAAATTACTCAGTTCAATTAGCAGATACATTTAGTGGAAAAGTAGAAGCTATAGAAAATATATATGATAAAATATTTAATGCACTAGAAGCATATATTTCCGAAATTTTACCAATTAAATTAAGACTAGATAAAAACGATGAATATAAAAATATTTTAGATGATTATGGAAAATATGAAAGTTTATTAGTTGGCAAGTTAGATGAAAGAGATAAAATTAGAAGAAAAATGTTTTTATTGAATATTAGTAGATATTTATTTACCCATAGTTTACCATTAATTGCTGCAGAACATTGTTATATAAAATTATTAAAAGATACAAGAAATTTACTATTAAAGCAAGAGGGTAAAGCTAGAAAAAACAGGACATTTGATTTATTAATAGAATTGATAGAAAATTATAATATAAGATTGTTATCAACAAAGGTATATTGGGATAAACCAGAAGAAAGAGAAGAATATAAAATTTTTTGGAATGAATATAATGAAATAATTAAAATAGAAGATTCAAATGAAAAATTAAAACAAAAGCAAATTTTATTTTTAAAAAATGACTTAAAGAAATTAAGACAAAGCAAAAATAATTATTCAAGTATTATAAAAGAAATAAAACAAAAATTAGTTGAATTAGGAGCTATAAGACAAATAAAAAATGGTTATAAAACAATAATAGGAAATTACAAAAAAATAGCATAAGAGGTACAATATAATGGATGTAGCAGAAATAAATTTTTTAGACATAGAAGAGAATAAGGAATATATTAATATATTAACTAAAGTTTTAGAAAAATGTTTTAAAGAAGAAAATTTAATAAATAAAAATTTATACATTAATGTAGTACTTACTAACCCTAAAAATATAAAGATAATGAATAAAGAATATAGAAATATTGATAAAGAAACAGATGTATTGTCTTTTCCAATGTTTGAAAAAGACGAATTAGAAAAAAGAAAAGATTTAAATCAAGATATTTTAGGAGATATTGTAATATCAATAGAAAGAGTAAAAGAACAGGCAGTAGAATATGGTCACAGTTTTGAAAGAGAATTGTCATATATGGCAGTACATGGATTTTATCATTTAATGGGATATGATCATATTGAGGAGCAAGACAAAATAAAAATGCGACAAAAAGAAGAAAGTATACTTCAAGAATTAAAAATATTAAAATAAAGAAAGGATGAAAATTAAATGGGAGAAGGAAAAAGAACGAGACAGGGGAAAACTAAAACCTCAAAGAAAAACGGATTAAAACTATTAATAATTATTTTAGTAGTATTAATAGTAATAGCAGGTATTTTGTTAGCTTTAAAACTATTAAATAAAGGGCAGGTTGAAACTACGGCGAATGAACAATTACCAGACGCAAATGTACCACAATTAAAAATAGTGAATGTAAACTCTAAAACGAGACCTTATGCAGTAATGATAAACAATAATCATGCAGCATGGCCACAATGTGGACTTCAGGATGCATATCTAGTTTATGAAATAATTGCAGAAGGCGGAATAACTAGAATGATGGCACTATATAAAGATGTTTATCCAGTAAAAGTGGGTTCAGTAAGAAGTGCAAGACATTATTTTATTGATTATGCAGAAGAAAATGATGCAATATATATACATTGGGGAGGAAGCCCACAAGCATATTCAAGAATAAAGCAAGGAATAAATGATTTAGATGGTATAGCATTAGAGGGATCAGCATTCTTTAGAGATAAAAGTCTAAATAGAGCTTATGAACATACAGGATTTGTTAATTTAGAGAAAGCAAAAGAGTATGCTGAAGAGAAAGGATATACAAGAGATACCGAAAAAGATTTATTATTAAATTATAGTATTGATGAAATTGATTTATCAAGTAATACACAAGCTAAAGCAGCAAATAGTGTAACTTTAAAATATTCAGATTATCATACAACAAGCTATAAATACGATGCAGAAAATAAAGTATATAAGAGAAGTATGAGTGGAAAGGCAAATGTAGATTTAGAAACTGGTGAGCAATATACAACAAAAAATATAATTGTATATAGTGTAAAAAATTATACATTAAGCGGACAAAACAAGGGTAGACAAGAGTTAGAAAATATAGGAAGCGGAACAGGATATTATATTTCAAATGGATACTCAGTTCCAATCACATGGGAAAAGACTTCACATAGCGGACAGACCGTATATAAATACGAAAATGGAGAAGAAATAACTGTAAATGATGGAAATACATTTATACAAATAACACCAAAAGAGGCAAAAATAACAATAGAATAGAACTTGTAATATATAAAAAAAGATTGGTTTTACTGTTCAAATATTTATAGTTCAGTAAATAAACTAATCTTTTTTATATAATAGAAAAATGTTATAATAAATTAGCAAGAACGATGGGCATCCAAGAGTCATGTTCAGTGATGGAGAATATAATAATAAAAAATTCATCAATATATTGTTTTATTAAGTTATATCTTATATAATAAAATAAAAATAAATGGAGGCATTTATGAATTTACCAAATAAAATAACTGTTTTTAGAATAATATTAGTACCATTAATGGTAATAATACCATTTTTTAATATACAGAGTACATTTCTAGGAATACCAGTTTCCTATATAATAATTGATATAATATTTATAATAGCATCATATACAGATCATTTAGATGGCAAATTGGCAAGAAAAAATAATCAGATAACAACATTTGGAAAATTTGCAGACCCTTTAGCAGATAAAATACTAGTACTAACTGCAATGCTCATATTAGTAGAAGATGGAAATCTTCCAGCATGGATACCAATTATAGTTATATTTAGAGAATTCGTAGTATCAGGATACAGATTAGTAGCAGTAGAAAAGGGAGGAAATGTAATTGCGGCAAGCATTTGGGGAAAATTAAAAACAGTTACCCAAATGATAGCAATAATTCTAATGTTTATTAATATAAATGGAACAAATAAATTTGGTGCATTCATAAATGAAGATTTATCAATAATTGAATTAATAATAAATATTTTGGCAACATTATTAATGACAATTTCGGTTATTGCTACGATATTCTCAGGTTGGGACTACGTAAAAGGCGGAAAAGAATTATTAAAAGACTAAAATTTAACAAGAGAGGACAACTTCCTTTTGTTGAAAATTTAGGAGGAAAAAAGTGGATAAGGAAAAAGCTAAAAAACGTATTGATGAATTGAATAAATTAACTGCATATTATGCAAGTAAGTATTATGATGATGATAATCCTGAAATATCAGATTTTGAATATGACATGTTAATGAATGAACTTAAAAATTTAGAAAAACAATTCCCTGAATTTATAAATGCAGATTCATTAACACAAAAAGTTGGTGGAACTGTAAAAGAGGGATTTGAAAAAGTAACACATGTTGTGCCACTTCAAAGTTTGCAAGATGTATTTTCTTATGATGAATTATATAGTTTTGATGAAAGAATGAAAAAATTTAATCAAGATATAAAGTATGTAGTGGAAACAAAAATTGATGGGTTATCAGTAGCGTTAGAATACAAAAAAGGGGAGTTTATAAAAGGTGCAACAAGAGGAAATGGACAGATAGGTGAAGATATTACAGAGAATTTGAGAACAATAAAAAACATACCAAAAACATTAAATGAGAAAATAGATATAATTGTAAGAGGGGAAGTATTTATATCTAAAAAGGATTTTGATGAATTAAATGAAAAACAAGATGAAGATAATAGATTTGCAAATGCAAGAAATTTAGCAGCAGGTTCGCTTCGTCAATTAGATAGTTCAGTTACTAAATCAAGACCATTAGATATATATATATTTAATGTGCAAAAAAGTGATGATATAAAATTTACATCTCATTATGAATCACTTGTATACTTAGAAAAATTAGGATTTAATGTAAATCCAATAAAGGTACTATGTGATAATATAGAAGATGCAATAAAGGAAGTAGAAAATATAGGAAAAACTAGAGAAAAGATACCATTTGGAATAGATGGCGCAGTTATAAAAGTTGATGATTTATACTTAAGGGAAGAGATAGGAACAACATTTAAAACACCTAAATGGGCAATTGCATACAAATATCCACCTGAACAAAAAGAAACAATTTTAAAAGATATTGTATGTAATGTAGGAAGAACAGGTGTAATTACACCTATGGCAATATTAGAACCAGTTGTTGTAGCTGGATCTAAAATATCTAAAACGACTCTCCATAATGAAGATTTTGTAAAAGAAAAGGGTTTAAAAATAGGAGATCATGTTTTAATACAAAAAGCAGGTGATGTAATACCAGAAGTAGTAAAAGTATTAAAAGAGAAAAGAACTGGAAATGAAAAAGATTTCGAAATGCCAAAAACCTGTCCTGTATGTGGAGCACCTGCAATTAGAGAGGAAGGAGAAGCACAAATTAGATGTATTGGGATAGAGTGTGAAGCAAGAAACTTAAGAAATATAATTCATTTTGCTTCAAAAGAAGGAATGAATATAGAAGGATTGGGAGAAAAAATAGTAGAGCAACTATATAATAATGGATTAATAAAAACAATAGCAGATATATATTATTTAAAGCAAGAAGATATTGAAACATTAAAAAAGGATGGAAAAAAATTTGCAAAGAATTTAATAGATGCAATAGAAAAAAGTAAAAACAATGATTTAGATAGATTTATATGTGCAATAGGAATAAGACATATAGGAACTAAATCTGCAAAAACGTTAGCAAAACAATTCAAAAGTATTGATGGATTAATGAGCGCATCGTTAGAAGATTTAGTCGCAACTGATGATGTGGGAGATATTACAGCAGAAAGCATATATGAGTTTTTTAAACAAGAGCAAACAATAGATTTAATAAATAAGTTGAAAAATGTTAATGTTAATATGAAACTAAAAGATATAGATGTCTCTGATAATAGATTCGAAGGGAAATCATTTGTATTAACAGGAACATTAGAAGAATATACACGTGATGAAGCAAGTAAAATAATTGAGAACTTTGGAGGTAAAACATCTAGTTCAGTATCTAAAAAAACTGATTATGTATTAGCAGGGGAAGAAGCGGGAAGTAAACTTACAAAAGCTGAAAGTTTAGGCGTAAAAATAATATCGGAACAAGAATTTAAGGATATGATTAAATAATTTGTTGGTTGTTTAATTGATTGATTTATTTCTTTTCATCATTGTTATAATATTTTATTTTAATATTTTGGATACCGAGGTAGTGACTTGGCAAGCAATAGCCTGCGCCAGCATGTGAGGTTAGAAATATTAAAATAAAATGTTATAACAATGATGTGAAAATTAATTTGACACTATTTTAATAAATTGAAACAAATAACAATTTATAAAATTATAAAGGAGTAAAAATGGATTATAATGATTACAGTTTTGAACAAATGTGGAAAGATTTAAGAGATGGTTATCAAATATATTACACGTATATGGGCACAAGATATCTTCTTAGTAAGTTAAATAAAAATTGTTATTCGAGGGAAATCGTTAATTTTAATGGTAAAGGACCACATCCTAAAACACAAATAGTAACATTAAAGGCAGTTAAAGAACTTCATCCTTTTATGGAAGATATTGAATTTAAAATTGGTACAAATATACTAGAATAAACACGGAGGAAATAATAAATGAAATTAATTATACAAAGAGTATCTGAAGCAAAAGTGGAAGTAGAAAATGAAACAGTAGGCAAAATAGAACATGGATTTTTAGTATTATTTGGAGCAGGTGATGGAGATACTAAAGAACAAGCAGATTTTTTAGTAGAAAAATTATGCAATTTAAGAGTATTTAGTGATGAAAATGATAAAATGAATTTATCAATAAAAGATATTAATGGCGAATTACTAGTAGTTTCACAATTTACACTGTATGCAGATTGTAAAAAGGGAAATAGACCAAGTTTTGTTAAAGCTGCACCGCCAGAATTAGCAAATGAATTATATGAATACTTTATTAGCAAGTGCAAAAAGGTGGTAAAAAATGTCCAAAAGGGTATATTTGGAGAACATATGAAGGTAAGTTTACTAAATGATGGGCCAGTTACAATAATATTAGAAAAATAAAATAAAATATTACGAAAGTATTGACATTAGTGGATTTAGTTAATATAATAAAATCAAAATAGAATTAAGGCGGAGGCAAAAAAATAATATGGCAGAAAGAAAATTGGCTTATGATACAAATAATGAATTAATTAATAAAACAGACAATGAATTAGTAGCTTCAGCAAAAGATGGTAGCGAAGATGCTTTAGAATGTCTATTTAATAAGTATAAAGAACTTGTTAATATGAAAGTAAGTAAATATTTTATAATAGGTGCAGAAAAAGAAGATATTGTTCAAGAAGGAATGATAGGATTATATAAGGCGATAAAAAGTTATGAAGATGATAAACAAAATTCTTTCAAATCATTTGCCAATTTATGTATTGAAAGACAATTGATTACTGCAATAAAGACATCAAATAGACAAAAACATATGCCACTTAATTCTTCATTATCGTTGAATATACCGGTATATGAAAATGATGAAGATGCATCATTAATGGACCTTTTTAATTCGAAAATTGCAGAAGATCCGTTAGATACAATAACTAAAAAAGAATATTACAAGTTTGTAGGAAATAAAATTGATGAACAATTAAGTGATTTTGAAAAAAAGGTACTTTCTAGATATGCAGCTCGGCGAAAGTTATGTAAAAATAGCAGAGAAACTAGATGCTCCTGTAAAATCTATAGATAATGCTATACAAAGAATAAGAAAAAAAGCAAATAAAAATATAATGAATGAGGACTAATTCAAGAATACAAAATTCGACATATTTGTCGAACAATTTTTCTTGACAAATATGTGAATAATGGTATAATTAACTTAGAAATACATATAATACTAAAGAATATCGAAAGATATTTCATTGGCTGGGTGCATCTGATTATTCGGATGTTATAGACATTAGTCGCCCAGCCGTTTTTTATGGAAAATGAACTATACCGTATCCTTCAATTACTCCATTAATATTTCTAAATTTATTTTTTATTGTTTTGTAATACCTAGGCCTACTAAATTCTTCTAACTGAAAAACAGATGCACAACAAAAATCAGCCACACATAAATTCATACAAAATTCAGAATCAGAGAAGGCAATAGATGGAAGAAAGTGATTAAATTTATCAGCATTTTGTTGATTAGTTCCGTGCTTAAGGAGATACATATAAGAAGAATAAAGCGTTTTATTATCTTTCTTGTTCCTAGAATCTAATATTACCAGACAAGAATCTTTCAAAGCACTAAGTTCATAATTTATTCTTTCTAACAAAAATTGTAGAGCATAATAATAAATACTTTCTTTGTTTTTTGAAAAATAATTTTTTTCACCTAAGTTTGTTTTATCTATAACTGCCGTAATAATTTTAAAATTTTGAGAAGAGTTATTAATAAAATCATATACTTTCTCTCTAACTATTTCTTTGTTATATCCTTTTTTTATATTTGATGGAGGAGAATTATATTTTAATTCCAACAATGGGTTTTTCAAGTATTTCTCTTTGATTTCATAAAATTCTTCTTCAAGTTTTTGAGAAAAATCTGTTTTAATTAAGATACCTCCGATAATAAAATTGTTTGAACATCCACCTTTTTTATTTATAGAAATAGGATCAGGAGTTCCACTTTCATCAACGTAAAATAAATACATAATAAAACCTTCTTTAATATAATATAAAAACAATATATTATATAAATACCAAGATTTCAACAAAAATCGTGTGTCAAACTTCGACAAAATTTAAAATTAATATAATAGTATAATAATATAATTTTATAGAATTAGGAGTTAAAAATCAGTTTTAATAACAATAAATGTTTTATATTTTACTGAATAGTAATAATTAAGAAGAATAATATATTTTGTTGATAAAGAATGGTTGAAATTAAAAAAAAATTATAGTATACTAATTAAGGTTTATAGTTTAGGATTATTAGATGGAAAGGATTTATAATTAAAAACAATTGTGTTTTGACTACGAACACTGTAAAAGACATAGTCAAAATAGACAATATAGACTAATAATATAAAAGATAAGATACTTAAAGTTGTTGAAATATCAACAAATACACAATATCTGCTTCTATAGCTCAGTTGGTAGAGCACTTGCGTGGTAAGCAAGAGGTCGCCGGTTCAATTCCGGCTGGAAGCTCCAAATATATGAGTATAGCTTTTTATATAATAGGAATTTAGGAGAATTTTAATATTATATAAAAATGACACATACAACTCCTAAAATTATAGAAGCTGTATGTGCCTCGGATTGTTATTTGCCGGTGCTAGTTGTCGTCATAGTGGAATAGTTTGGTAAATTATCCCTGCTCTGACTTTGTTGCTTGCAAATGTCTGTTCTCCAGGAAGGTAGCGACGACCAATAAGGAGTCATCACATATTCCTGTGAATTGTACGGTGGCATCTAAACATCCTCCTTTCAAAAAAAGATTAATTATATTATAGCATAAATTAATCATAAAATCAAATAAATAAAAGAGGTAAAAAAATGAAAATAGGAATAGTTGGACTTCCAAATGTAGGAAAGAGTACAATGTTTAATAGTATAACAAATGCGGGAGCAGAATGTGCAAATTATCCATTTTGCACAATTGAGCCAAATGTAGGAGTGGTACCTGTACCAGATGAGAGATTAGATGTGCTAACTAAAATGTATAATGCGGAGAAAACAACACATGCAATAGTAGAATTTGTAGATATTGCTGGTTTAGTAAAAGGTGCTAGCAAAGGAGAGGGTTTAGGAAATAAATTCTTATCTCATATAAGAGAAGTAGATGCTATTGCACAAGTTGTAAGATGCTTTGAAAATCCAAATATTGTTCATGTTGATGGAAGTATAGATCCATTAAGAGACATAGAGACTATAAATCTAGAATTAATATTTGCAGATATAGAAACAGTGGATAAGAGATTGGAAAAAGCAAAAAAAATGTTAAAAGCAGATAAAAAATATCAGACAGAAATAGATTGTTTAGAAAGAATAAAAAAACATTTAGAAGATGAAAAGCCAGTTAGAACTTTAGAATTTAACGAAGATGAAAAAGAAATTTTAAAAGAGATAATGTTTCTTACTGCAAAACCAATTTTATACATAGCAAATGTTTCAGAAGAACAATTATCAAATTTTGAAAATGATGAAAATGTTAAAAAAGTTAAGGAATATGCAGAATCAGAGAATACTATAGCAATTCCATTGTGTGCAAAAATTGAAGAAGAATTAACCTCATTAGAAGGAGACGATAAAAGGGAAATGCTAGAAGCATTAGGACTTAAAGAATCAGGCTTGGATAAAGTTATAAAAGAAAGCTATTCATTGTTGGGATTAATGTCATTTTTAACAGCAGGAGAAGCAGAAGTTAGAGCATGGACAATAAAAAAAGGAACTAAAGCGCCTGTTGCTGCCGGAAAAATACATTCAGATATACAAAGGGGATTCATAAAAGCAGAAATTGTATCATATGAAGATTTAATCAAAGAAGGGTCAATGACAGCAGCAAGAGAAAAAGGCTTAGTAAGATCAGAAGGAAAAGAATATATAATGCAAGAAGGAGATATTGTTTTATTTAAATTTAATGTATAAATAATAAAAACAATAAAAAATTTAAAAAAAGTATTGCATTATTTTGAAAAATGTTGTATAAATATAATAAAATAATTTATAATAATAATATATAATGAAAAGGAGATATGTAAAATGTCAAAAACAAAAGAATTAATAATATGTGTAATATCAATTATAGCTTTAGTATTAACAATTGCAACAAATATAAAGGCAGCTGATATTAATACCTTAATGGCAGATACAAATAATACAAATACTAATACTAATGAATTTGAACAAATACCAAGTACAACAGATCAAAACAACACAACAGATCAAAACAATACAACAACAAATAATACAACACAAAACAATACAATAACTAATAACAGTACAAACAATACAAATACAACAACAACAATTCCATATACAGGTGTTGATTATTCTGTATTAATATTAATAGCAATATGTGGTGTATCTGCAATATATGCATATAAAAAGATAAGAGATTATAATGTATAATAAAATTAACAATAAATTTATAAAAGGCTATTCTATGCAATAGCCTTTATTGTTGTATAGAAAAAATCAAAGATTTTTCTATACAACAAAAATGCTATAATCGCTATCGCCTTTGAGATTTGCTCC